>JBGPMX010000001.1:0-43523 GCA_041487215.1 Planctomycetia bacterium
CCGGACGCGTTCGCGAGTCGTGGGTGCGGCGCGCCGACCAAGCGCCGGGCGCCGCGGCGCGGGGCCGCCGCACGCGGGTCTTCGGGCCAGGCGTGCTTTGGGTAGCGTCGCCTCAGCTCGTTGCGCACCCGCGGGTAGGTGCGGTCCCAGAAGCCGCCCAGGTCGTCGGTCACCTGCTGCGGCCGCATATTCGGGGCGAGCAGGTGGAGCAGGACCGCCACGCGGCCGGACGCGATGCGCGGCGTGTCGGCAAGCCCGAACAGCTCCTGGATCCGCACCGCCAGTACCGGCGGCCTGCCCGCCTCGTAGCGCAGCGCGACCCGGCTGCCGCTCGGCACCTCGATCCGCTCGGGCGCCTCGCGTTCCAGCGCCCGCGCCTGCGCCGGCGTGAGGTTCCCTTTCAGGAACTCGATCCAGGGGGCGCTGCGGAGTTCGGCGAAGGAGCGGCGTCCCCGCGCGAGCTGCGGCAGGATCGCGCGGAGCGTCTCCTGCTCGATCGCCGGCACGCCCAGCTCGGGGAACCACTGGCGCAGACAGATCAGCCGGGCCCAAAACTGCGCGAAGCGGTCGTCGTCCCGCGGCAGTACGCGGTCGAGCTGCTTGGCGGCGTGTGCGGCGAGCGCGCTTGCGATCGCTTCGGAGTCCCCCGCGTCGGTCACCGCTTCCTCGATGGGGAGATCGTCGTACCGCGTGCGTCGCAGCGCGATGACACGCTCCCGTTCCGCATCGAACTCGATGTCGATGCTCACGCGCAGCCGATCGGCGGGGAGCCAGGCGGCGTCCACGGCGGAGGCCTGCCGCACCAGCGCCTCCGGCTTGCCAATCTCCTCGATGTCCACGCAGACAAACAGCTCCGGGTCGCTGACGGCGCTGGCGTCACCGAGCCGTATGACGGCGTGCACGAGAAATGAGAATAGGCGGGAGGTCGTGGGAAGTCGTGGGAAAGACGCTCCGGCAACGACTTCCGGCATACGCATCAGGTAGGCTGTATATGAGAATCGGGTCCGACTTCCAGCCCCGCGCGCAGATGAAATGAGAATCTCCCGCCACCACGGACGCCGCGCCAATGAGCGTTTAACGCCGCGTTGAACGTGGTTTACGGCCGCTCCCGCCCTCTCCAGCGACGCGATCCCTGTCCGACTAGCACCCGAAAGTCGGACACCTGCGCGCTGCCACGCCAGTCGCGTGTCCGGATTTGACGTAAGTCCCAACCCCGGCAACTCGGTAGGTCGATCCCGCCAGCCGATCCCGGCCGCGAGTCGCCATCGGAAGTCGGACAGTCATGGCGCGCAGTAGACCGGGGGGTCATGGCGCGCACTGGAGGGCTGGGTCATGGCGCGCAGTTTTCCAGTCGCTCGGGACGCCGTGGATGGCCCGGATTGGGGCGGGTCACGGCGCGCAGTTCGGAGGGCGATCACGGCGCGCAGTTTCAGGCGTCGGAGCTAGGCGGGAATTCGCGGGAATTGTGCTGTGCGGAAATTCTCCGCGCGCGGCAGGCCCCTGCCGCGCGCGGGACACGGAAGGGGAACTGGTACCTTAAATCAAGATCTGCGTCCGGAAGCGGACCCGGTTTCCTGGGCCGAGCGGAGGAATACTTCCACGGCGGTCTGAGAAGAGGCGATCGGCTGAACCGGAGCGGGAGCGACTGTATCGCGGCTGGACGTGTGCAGCGGATTTTCCGCTCCCTTTTGATTGGTCGGCAGACAGGCTTCCACGATCAGGCCGAAGGGACCGAAGAGAACAGCCATCACTGATCCCTCCATCCAGTCGCGGTTTTTTTGGATCGCCACGTAGGCTCCCGCGCCGCCCAAAGCTCCGGCGTAGGCGAAGCTGCAAACGACGATCAACGAGAAGTCCATCTCGGCTCTCTCTCTATCCACCACTTTCACTGTCGTCCGCGCACGGACTGCCGCTCGTGTTGGCAGCGTTCCTTCGCCTTCGCGGTAACCTCACGCCAAATGGCCGGGTCGCTTGCCATACGCAGAAATTTGGGGGTCACCCCACTGCCGAGGCTTTCGTAGAATTGAACGATCGCTGCTTTCACGAGCTCGGTCACATCCGCCTGGAGTTCCACGGCGAAGGTTTCAATCGCTCGCTTTTCTTCGGGCGTCACGCGAAAGCCGACCTGATCGGTCTTACTCGCGGTCATCTTTCGCGCCACGGACCACTCCACGATGGGGCTGCGCACGAAGGCCCTCCTTAACCCAGCGCACGCCTTCCTGTAGCAATCCCCTCCGTGATGCCGCGCATTCTCAGGTGTCGGACCCAAAAAATCAAACGCGCGGCTTGCGGTGTATAGACCGCGTTTGTATAGTGCCACACCGTTGCTACGACAGCGTTGCAACGGGATGAAGAGGAGAGGCGAGTCGCTCGGGCGCTGGGACGTGTCCGTGCGTTGTTTGGAGGCACTGGTGACTTCTTCATCGAATTGGCTCACCGCCGAGCAGATCGCCGCGGCGTCGAACCCGCCCGTGACCGTGCGGTCGGTGCATCGCCGGGCAGCACGCGAGGGCTGGCGCTCGTGTCACTCGGAGGTACGCGGCGGCCGGCAGACCCTCTACCACATCTCTTCAGTTGGTCACCAGTGCGCTCCGTGCGACGTGGGAAAGGACACCCCGGGCGAATCTCAGCACACGCAGAGTGAGCAGGTCCCCAGCGTCGCACGGAGTGATTTTTCCCTCGCCGATGTTCCCGACGCCGCTCGCCGTGATACCGCGCGCCGCCTGGCGGCGCTCGAGGCATGGGATCGCTACGTCGCCCAAGCGGCCGGCGGTCGCCTGGCCGATCTGACTGACGACTTCTGCCGCATCTGGAACAGCACGCGCGAGCAGCACGGCGGCATCGGGGTTTCAAGAGCACGGCTGTTTGCCTGGCGCGCGGCATACCGCGCGAAGGGGATGGCCGGCCTGGTCGACGGCCGCAAGGTGGCCGGCGTCGCCGCGATCCGGATCAAGCAGGTCCCGGACGAGCTCTGGCGACCATTCCTGCGCTACTGGTTGACACCACAACAGCGCACGGTGCAGCTCGCCTGGGAGTGTGCGATCGGCGAGGCGCCGGCGGAATTTCGGAGCGGCTGGGCCCAGAACTACGGCCCAGGGCTCTTCCGCCGTCGCGTGCGGGAACTGCCCGCTTCGCACGTCATCCTCGCGCGGGAGGGGCAGAAGGCATGGTCGGACAAGTGCGAGCAACCGATCTTCCGCGACTATTCGTCGCTCCTGTCGAATCAGCTCTGGGTGAGCGACCATCACCAGCTCGATATGTGGGTCTGGGACGCGCGATCGCAGAAACCGTACCGCCCGTGGCTCACAGTCTGGTCTGACGTGCGCAGCCGCAAGGTGCTCTCGTGGGCGCTCGAGAACGCGTCACCGAACCAGGACCGGGTGCTCTGCACCTGGTCTGACGCCGTTACGGAACACGGGCTCCCCGATGCCGTTCTGATCGACAACGGGAAGGACTATCGCGCGCGGGCGTTCGCGGGCGGGCGCACGCAGACGAAGCTGCGCGTCGATGAGGAGCAGGTGACCTCGGTGCTCGGAGAGCTCGAGGTCGCCGTGCATTTTGCGATCCCCTACAACGCGCGATCGAAGCCGGTTGAGCGGTGGTTCGGCTTCCTGGAGAGCCGGTTCAGCCCGCTGTGGGGTACCTACTGTGCCAACAACCCGCAGAAGCGTTCGGATCTCTGTAAAGAGATCCTGACCGAGCGTCCTCATGAGGCTCCGCCGCTCGACCAGGTTGCCGAGGCGATCGGCGGATTCGTCAACTGGTTCAATTTCAGCTGGCGCCATTCCGGGGACGGCATGGGTGGGCGCACGCCGGATGACGTTTACGCCGCCCACCATCACACCCATCGGCTCCGGCCGAGCGCCGACCAGCTCCGGCTCTGCCTGCTGCCGAGCGAGTGGTTGACCTGCCGCAAGGGATGCGTGCGGCTGACCGTGGCGGGCGTCGGCCGCTGGTACACGGACGAGGCCGGTGAGCTGGCGATGATGCCGGCTGAAACGCGACTGAGAGCCCGCTACAACCCACGTGATCTCTCGCGGGTGTACCTGTTCGACGAGGCGGGCCGGCACATCTGCGATGTCATCGAGCAGCGGCGGATGCCGTGGAGCCACACGGGCGACGACCTGAGAGAGGCGAAGGCGTACCAGGCGAGGCGGAAGCGCCAGGCGAAGGAGGGGCTTGCCGCCCTGGTCGATCTCCAGGAGCAACCCGACGCACTCCAGGCGATCAAGCAACAGCAGGATGGCTACGCGGCGGCGCACGGCGAGCTGATCGCTACGGGCACAGACGGTGCCAAGCGAGCCGCCGATCGGCCGAGACCGGTCATCCGGGCGGCTCGGTCGTTGCGGATCGTGCGCGATGTTCCGCCCCCCGTCGAGCCGGCCGCCCCGGCCGAACCGCGTACCAGTTGGATGGACGGGATTCCAGACGAACCCACGGTGCCGCCCGCAGACGAGCAGGACGGCAGCTGGATGGACGCGATTGAGTGAAAAACCAATGACCGACGAAACCAAATTCGACGCGTGGTGCATTGTCGAAGTGATGGGACACAGCCGGTTTGCTGGCCGCACGACGGAACAGCAGATCGGCGGCGCGTCATTCGTTCGCGTCGACGTTCCCGAATCGGCCGGCCGCGCGGCGTTCACAAAATTGTTTGCTCCGGGTGCGATCTTCTCGATCACCCCCGTGAGCGAGGATCTGGCACGCGAGGCGTGCGAGTCGTTCACGTCGCGTCCGTTCGCAACGTATATTCTGCCGCTCTATCCGCCGGGCGATCGCGGCGAAGGCGATTACAGCGAGGACGATGACGATTTAGCCTGACGCCCCCTCATGCGCGGCGGCTAGGGCGACGGCCCGAACCGCTGGAAAATCTCGCCAGCTTGCCGCCGCGTTTTTTTCGAGAGAGCCAGGGAGATCTGGCGTGACAACTTTGCCTCCGCATCTCGGACACCTCCCACGAGGGGAGTTCTACAGGACGCTCGCAATGGATGCGTTTGTCAAGGAAGTGCAGCGGTTCATCACGGAGGAGACGAAGCTCGGGCAAACCGGGCTTGCCAAGATCTGCGACTACAGCGTCGGCGTGATCTCCGCTTTTCTCGCGCAGAAGTACACCGGTGACGTGGAACGCGTGAGGACGCGGATGGGCGCCGCGATGGACCTGTACCGCACCCGTGCAGCGAGTCAGCTGCCCGAGCAATACGTCCGCACGAGCCAAGGGCTCGTGATCGAAAAGACCATCACCTACGCGTTGCGGCACAAACAATCGGCAGCCGTGCTCGCCGAGAGCGGGTGTGGCAAGAGCATGACGGCTCGGCACGTGGCGGCGGCAGAGTGGGGTGTCGTGTACGTGGCGTGTGATACGAACGACTTCCGGCAGGCCGCGTTCCTGGACCGTTTGGCCGACGCGCTTGGGGAGCACAACGGGCGGCCGCAAGGCTCGTGGCGGCTCCAGCGACGGCTGCAAGCGAAGCTGAAGGACACGGAATGGGTGATCGTGGTGGACGATGCCCACTACCTGCTCAACCCGTCGAATCCGGGGCGGTCCATTTCCCTCGACGTGGTCAAGGACTTGCAGGCGAACGCCGGGACGCCGTTCGTTTTGTTGGGGGTGCCCGAGCTCTGGCAGACGATTGCGCATCGGGTACGCGGCGACTGGTATGCGCAGCTCAAGCGACGGCTGGGGACGGTGCAGCACATACGGGCATCGCAGATCCACGCGGATGACGTTGAGCAGGTAGTGCGGTCGCTGGCTGCCTCGTGCGGGGCGGCGGTGCTTCGCACGCTGACCGAGCTGGCGAGGAGCCCCGGCGGCTACGGCAACGTCGAAAAATGTGTGCGTTGGGCGACGAAGGAAGGCGGCAAGCAGGTCAGTGTGCAGGCCACGAAGCAATACCTGGAAGCGACGAGCAACGCGATCGTGAAGGTCAACACGCAGGAGGAGCCGCCACCGGACGGCAGCTCGCGCACGGAGCGAGCGACGGCGGTGGCGTAACCAATGCGAGGAAGCCATGGCCGATGCACACACACACACACACAAACGGCCCCCCGCTAGCCGCAACGAAATCGACGCGCTCGACTGGCAGGAGTGGGAGCGGGTCCGCCAGTACGCCGCGCAGCACAGCGACAAGTGGCTGGGCCAAGCCGAGGGAGCTGTAGCTCGCGAGCTCGGGCGGCTGTTTGGCCGTTACATGGTGTTCACGCCGGAGCTGCTGGCCGAGTCGCTCCGGATCAGCGGCTTCCGAGTAAACCTCTTCGGAGTCATCCAGAGGATCAGCCCATGAAGCGATGGGGGACCCAAGGGGCCGTCCTGGCCGTCGCGTTTGCTTGCGGCTGGACCGCTTCGGCGGCTTACGCCCGGCGCGGCGAGTCCGAGCACCTGGTGCTTGGCAAGCCAGCGCGGCATGAGGTCCTGCTCGAGCGTGAGGGCTACGTCTGCCTCTATGACGAGCTGCGGCGCAATCCGGTGTGGGAGGTTTATCACCTGTTACCCGCGTACCTGGGCGGAGCGGGAATCGAGCGCCCGTCGTTCCTGGTCGATCGCGACCTGCCGGCCGGATCGCGGGCCTCGAACGCCGACTACAACGGATCGGCCTTTGACAAGGGGCACATGGTGCCTTGGGCCGACCAGCGGCGGAGCGATGGGACGCGGCGGGAGGCGATGCTGCTGTCGAACGTCGTGCCCCAGGACCGGGTGCTCAATCGCGGCCTGTGGGGCCGGCTGGAAGATCGGGTGCGGACATGGGCGGGGGAGAGCGACGAGGCGTACGTGTTCGTCGGGCCGATCCCGTCGCCCGACGCCGGCGCGATCGGCGAGCGCCGCGTCACGGTGCCGAAGGCAATGTTTAAGGTGGTCGCGGTCCGCCGCGCAGAGCGGTGGCACACGATTGCCTTCGTCGTGCCGAACGCCGAACCGTCGATGGAAGAGCCGGAGATGGTTCGGTCAATCGCGGAAGTGGAACGGCTTACCGGGTTCAGCTTCCTGGATTTGATGCCGGGCAAGCGCGAGCTCGAATCACGCACGCCGGCCGACCTGGAGGAATGGCTCGAATGACGCGCGCCAGAATAGGCGAGAGGGACGTGCTGGCGATCAGTCTCCCCGAGCTCAAGGGGCGGCTCGCCTATATACGGCTGGCCAACAAGCTTTGCGATGCGGATCTGATCTCGGCGGAGGCACGCGTGGCGATGCATCGACTTGTAGTCCCCGACATCGGGGATTTATACGGAGTGGATTGGGCTCTGAACCATGGAGGGCTTTCTGATGAGCGGATTGGTGCTCCTGCGCAGTGTAGGGCAGTCGTTTCGTGTCGGGCGAGCGCAGATCAAAATCATCAAGGTGCGCGGCAAGAAGGTGTGGGTGCTCATCGATGCGCCCGCTGACGTGGCGGTCCATCGCGAGGAAATCTACCAGCGAATTCAGCGGCAAGGCGGCAGTTCACACCGGCCGGACAAGGTCGAGGGGGGGGCCAAGCAGACGACGGCGGAGCCGGCGGCCCATGGAGCCGCATGAACGTGTCTGGGCCGTGCTCTTGGACCACGTCGGGAAGGGGCGAGCGATCTCGGGCCGGGAGCTCGCGGCGGCGGCCCAGCTGAGCGGCGATCGGGAGCTGCGCCTCATAATCCATGAGGCTCGCACGGCGCACAAGCTGCCGATTCTATCGATGCCCGGCGTCGGCTACTACCGGCCGCAGGACCCGGCCGAGATCGACGAGTGCTACTGGCAGTTGCGGGAGCACGCCATCGAGGTTCTTTTGATCGCGTCCACGTTGCGCAGGTGCGGCTCAGAACGCGTCCGGAACAACCACGGCGACGACTGGATCGAGTCGTTCCTGGAAATGCATTACAAGCCCCGCCAGGCGGGCCTGCCGGGGATGGGAGTCTGAGACGTGGAAACGACGCGACGCAGGTTCCTGGAGACGCTGGCGGAGATGCTGGCTGTGCCAGGGGCGACTCAGCTCACCGAGTGGTGCAGGGGGGTGAACCACTCCTTCAGCGGTCGGCGCCAGCACGGCCAGACGCTTGAGAGCCGGCCTGCGCTTTTGCGTGCAGTAAGGCGACTTGCGGCCGGCGAGCAGATCGCGGCCCGGTTCACGTTCCAAGTGGCCGGCAAATCCGTCCTGGTTGCGACTCATCGGGTCTGGGTCGAATACCCGCTTCGGGTGCGCATGTATCTTCCGGTGCTCGATCTAAGGTCGCGGTGCCGCGACTGCGGGGACCCGATCGGCGAGCGGCCAAAACTATGGCTTGAATGCACCCGACCGGACGCCGCGGCGATCTTCTTCGAGGCGGACTATTGGAGACAACGACCGGGGAACATCGAGAGCTACGCCATCAACGACATGGACGGCGGGGAGCTCGGGGGCTTGCTCGGTCCATTCGGCACGTACGCGGCCGGCGTGTGGTGCTTTACTCACAGCACGCGCGTTGAGTGGCTGCGCGCCGTGCGCGGATAGCGCCTCACGGCGCGCAATTCACGCGACGAACCCCAGCGGACGGAGGGGGTAAGGGGGAGCTGCGCAGTGACTAAGAATTGTCCAAAATTTGGACTGGCACACGGAGGTGATCATTGGACTCCACGCAAGCGGCCGTGAGGGATGGATGGCTTCAGTTCACCAGTATCTGCCAGGGGTACGCAGCAGCGTCGGGGGATGCCCAGCGGCTGCTCGCGCGTGCCACGTACGAAGCCTTTGGCACGGTGCGCCAACCGTACGGAGAGCACACCGTCGAAGACTTGGCCGACGCCATCGATTGCAGCCGGTCGAGCGTCTACGAGCTCATGGGGATCTACCGGTGCGCGGGGGTGTGGTGGGATACCCACCCGGAGATACCGATCGGCATTCTTCGGGTCTCGGTGCGATGGGACCCGGAGGGGCTCGAATCGCTGCTCGACCGCTGGGTCGAGCAGGGACGGCCGTCCTATCGGCAGTGGTGCGAACTGCTCGACGTCTGGGAAGACGAACCCACGGCAAGCGATGATCGCAAGTACCTGCTGCGCGCCGTGCGACGGCTCGCCAGGTTCCGCGAGGTGGTCAGCTCGGTCCGCATCCGACAGCTCAGGCCGCGCGAGCTGGCGATCCTGGACGAGGCGTTGACGGTCGCGGTGCATTTGCGGCGGCGGCTGCGATCGACGATCAGGCATCGGCGGCGAGTGCTGATGCTGCAGCGACGATTCGAGGTGGAGAATGGCGAAGGCAATCGTAGCGGGGATCTCGGCGGCGCAGCGTCGGACCCTGTTTGCGGCGCGCAAGAATCTGGCCTGGGGTGAGGACGAGCACCAGCTGGTGATGGAGCGGGTCGGCGTGCCGGCCGGCCCTGATGGCCGGCGCAGCACGAAGGTGATGACGCGTCGGCAGTGGGAGGCGTACGTGCGGCACGCGCAGGAGTGCGGGTTCGCTCCGCAATTCGGACCGGTCCCGGAGAAGGAGCGGCCGTCGCGTGCGCAGATGTTCCGGTTGGGCGAGCTCGAGCGGCGACTGGTCGAGGCGCGTCGCCGCTATCTGATGAACGCCGAGTCCGCTGACGTGCGTGCGGAGAAGTTTGCCAAGGGCGTGGTCGCGAAGGCGACGGCCGGTCGGCCGCTCTCGTGGTGGACGCCGACCGAGGCGGCAAGGGCGATCCAGGCGATCGAGGGTGTGCTCGGACGGATGCCGATCCAATGAGACGGGATGCGATCGCGGTGATTCAGGCGTTCGCGGGCAAGCCGGTGACGCGGCCTGCCGATCGGCGCGCGGTCGCTCGGGAGCTGTATCGGCTCAACCGACGCGTGGTGCCGGTCAGCATCCTCGCCAACGGCGGCGAAGCCGTGCGTACGTACATGGAGGGCGTGGTGGACGCACTGCGGAGCATGATCGCTGGCCGGCGGCTCGGCTGCCCACGCGACTACCCGGAGGAGTTGCGAGGCTTCTACCGGTCCGGCCAGCGCGCCGTGCGGATGGTGAAGCCCCATCGCAAGTGAGGTGATGGCGGACACCGTGGTACCCGATTACGGGTGGTAAATTTGCCCTGCAGCGTTCGCGAGCTGCGCCTTTTTGGGTGGTCAGGCGACCGTTGCGAAGGATCCGGTTTGACCCCATGTTTGCCCGAGGCCCTGGCGCAACCTGGTCTACGGCACGTAGGGTCAGAGTCGATCGATTCACCGGCTGCCGGGATTTCAGGTGGTCACTCATGGAGCTGAGAGCGGGGACCAGCAAAGGAGTGGTCACATAGCGAGGCCCAACCGCAACCGCAAGAAAAGTTCGATCTACCTGGCGCCCGAGGACCGGGAGCGGATCAAGACGATTCTTAGGCACACGTCGGTACGCACGGAGGCGGCGGCGATCCGTCGCGCGCTCTGGTTCACGGCCGACAGTTTCCAGGAGCCGACCAAGCATCGCGAGCTGCTCCGCAAGTTCGTGGAGCTTTACAAATCGTTTCAGTTTCTCTCGCCGCGAGAGCTGAGAGATGCGAGCAACCTGTGCAACGACGCGGCCCGACTCTGACGCGCGCCACGCACTACGAGGGAGGCTGACTAATGGAACTAGTCGCGAAGGATTTGGTTGAGCAAGTTTTGGAGGAGGCAACGATGCCAGGTCCAGTTTCGGACAGCTACGATCCCGAGTTCGGCACCTTGGCCAACGCCGCTGATGTGAAGGAGGCGGTAGAACTGCAGATCGAACGGATCAGCGAGCCGCTGGGGCCGGCGCTGAGGAATATCGTCGAGGTTGTGCACGGCCGACCAGGCAGGAAGTTTGCGGTTCAGCTCTGCGAGCAGGACCTGCGAGTCATCCGGTTCGGGCTGGACCGCGCGCTCGATAGCCTGTGAGCCGTGCAGAGGAAGCGATCCTGTCGTGGAAGGAGAAACAGAAGTGAGGACGTCCACCCCGCTGGTCTGCGACCTGCTGTTGATGGTCGAAGACGAATTGCCGCGCGCGGTCACGAGCCGCGAGATCGATGGCTGGCCGGACGTGGACCGGGAGCTCGTGGCCGATTGGGCCGCGTGCGTCCACTTGAAGGCGAGCGACAACGACGTTGCGGTTCCGCCCATCCCCACGATCCTACTGCCGCCAGAAGTCAGCGCCCCGGCTTCGCCAGCGGTTGGCAAGCCGTATCTCGATCCGGTGCCGGTGATCCAGGTGACGCAGTGGTTCCCGACGTGGTATCGTTTCGTGCATTGGGAGGGATGGTTCCGAGATCGCGGCGTGCGCACGTTCGTCCGGAGATCAGTCGAAGGTCGGATCGCGCTCTTCCGGGAGTGCGACTTGGAAACGCGCAGGCTGGTAATTGGCTAAGTGATGAGCATCACGATGAAAAGCAAGCGAGCTGACGGGCGCGGGCACTGGCCGGCTGGCCGACGGCGTCATTCGCCCGGCACCGAGTATGCCCGCCTGCTCGATCGACTACGTGAGCGACTGGACCGCCGCGTATGGGGCAAGGTCTCTTGCCGTGTCCTGGCGGATTGGTGTGGGGTCTCGGATCGGACCGTGCGGCGTTGGCTGTCGGGTCAGCACCTGCCGGAGGCGCGGCAGACCATGCGCATCTCCAGCTGGCTTGTGAGCGTGAAAGGTTCGTGACTTGACCGATCTTGTCGGATTGCTTTAGGCTACCGTCACAATGGCGGGGCCAACGCCCCGCAGAAAACTCACGCAAGGATCGCAGACGGCGGCATGGATCTGGTCGCAGGCTATACCATCGGGGCGGCCCGGCCAGATCCATGCCGCCGTTTTTTTTTCGTCGGAGCTCTGAGTGCCCGGATTCATTGGCCACACGCGCGACAGCCTCGGCCTTATCGGCCCGCCCGCCGCTCGCCTGACCGCTCGGCCGGAGTCGCCCACGTACGCCAGCATCCTCGCGTATCGGTCCGGGGACCTACTGACGTTCTACGGGTGCGGGCTGCCCAGCCGCGCCATCAGTCTTTGGACGCAGGGGCCGAGCCACATCGGCCAGCTCTGCGAGCGAGCCGACCAGCTGGCCCTGTTCGAGAGCACCACGCTCAGCGACCTGCCATGCATCCTGTGCGGGATCGCGACCCAGGGCGTGCAAGCCGTGCCGGCGCTCGAGCGGATCTGCCGTTACAACGGCTCGATCTATCAGCTCCGGCTGCGTCGCCCGCTGGAAGATCGCGAGGTGGCAAAGCTACTCGGCTTCCTCACGGCACAAGACCAGCTGGCGTACGCACTCTTCGAGGCGATGACGGCCGCGCGCTGGGGACGCTGGTTCTGGAGCCCGCACAACACCTATACGCGCTGGTTTTGCAGCCAGCTGATCATCGCGGCGCTGCAGCACATCGGCCGGCTGGACCCACTGACGCACGCGTCGGCGTGGCGGCCGAGCGACGTCGCCCGCCGCCTCGTGCAGCTGAGGATCTACGAGCCCCCACGCCTGGTAAAAGCGATGCCTTCTCTGTTCCAGAAAGGGTACATGCCATGAAGCTGCTCTCGGGTCTGGTCTATGCACTGGTGATTCTTGTCGCTGCCGACGCCGCTCTCTATGCGCAGGAGACGACCAAACAGGTCGAGCAGACGTCTCTGCTCGGCAGCCGAAGATGCACGGCCGCCGCGCTCCAGGCGGCCGCGGCGAGAGTGGAGGCGAAAGCAGACATGGCCGCCGCGACGGCTGACGCGTACGCGCGCCAACACCTGGCCGAACAACGCATGCAGTCGTTTCTGCTCCAGGAGATCGAACGCAACACGCGGCCGGGGATCGCTCTCGCGGCCCTGGCCAACAGCGGCGGCGGGGCTGGACTATCGGCGCCGGAACGATCGCAGCGATTTAGCACGCCGAGCCCGTCGCAGGTGCAGCCGTTCCCCGTGCCGAGTCCGAGCGAAGTGCAACCGTTCCCGGTGCCGAGTCCAAGCCAGGTGCAACCGTTCGCGGTGCCGAGCCCAAGTCAGGTGCAATCTTTTGGGGTGCCGTCACCCGCGCAGGTGCAGGTGTTCAACGTGCCATCGGTCTCGCAGAGCCGGCCCATGGACGTGCCGAGCCCGAGCCAGGCGACGGGGGTAGGCAGTGGCCAGCCGCCCCTGGTGTTGCCGCCGCCGAGCCAGTCGAGCTACCGCCAGGCGTTCCGCGCCTGGTCCCGAGTCGGCCGATAGGGGCGGGTGGTTCCGCGCCTGGTCCCGAGTCGGCCGATAGGGGCGGGTGGTAGGTCCCTGAGTCTTCGAAATGCGTGCCCCAAAGCCATCTTTTCAAACTCACGCCGAAAGGGATGTGAAACTATGTTGAGCCCAAAAACGGAGCTCTGCCTCCGTCTCACGTCGGCCGTGATGGCCTCGCTTAATCACGGCCAGGACGCCCAGGCCGCGTCGGCGACCGCCGTGACCGTCTTCCGGTCCGTGTATGAATCGGTCACGAAGAACGCCGCCGACTGGGCCAAGTACGTGCCCGAGCTCGCCCAGGTACCCAGCCAGCCGGCCGGCGTCCTGAGCGTGCCGGGGCCCACGGGATGACGCCCGATGGGCTCCGTTATTTCCGGCGCCGCGATCGTGCTCGGCCTGTTGCTGATCGGCGCCATGATCGAGAGCTGGTTCGACAGTGACTAAGGGAGAACACATGACGACGCTCCTACTCGCTGCCGTGCTGGGCCAGTTGCCCGACGGCGTGGACGTTGTGGTGGCCTGGCAGAGCGTGCCGCGGCAAGTCGTTGTGCTACGCGGCGGCGACGGCGTGGAGGTCGGCGTGCAGGTTGCGCCGCGCGCCGCGATGCCGTACTACTACCAGCCGGCGCCGGCGATCCGGGCGGAGCCGCCGCGTTACTACGAGCAGCCGGTCGAGGCAACACGCTACCGCACTCGCGTGGTGCCATCGGTCCGCATCGACGCGCCACACGTCCAGGTGCAGGTGCAGCCATCGCTGTCGATCTACCGCTATCGCGCGCCGGCCGCGGCGTGCAAGCAGTGACCGTGACTCTTTCGGCCGCCAGGTGGCGGCGAGGTTCACACACGATGCGTAGCCGTGTTCTCAACTGGTTCGTCGGTGCCCTGTTTGTGCTCACCGGGTACGCGGTCAGCGGCTTCCTCTGCGCGCAGGAACGCGTGCCGCTGCCGGCCCCACCGACCAAGGCGCAGCTCTACCAGGCCGTGCGCGATCAGCTCGACGTCGACGCCGTGGTCGGCAAAGTCATCAGCGACGATCCGTACCTCAGCACCGAGCTGCGGCGGTGGGGTATCCAGGACGTCACCAAGGTGCCATACAACACCGGGGTGCCCCACACGATCATTTCCGGGTGGAAGGGGCAGAGCCGCTTCAAGGTCGCGCTCGTGGACAACACGATGCCCACGACGAGCCAGGCGATCGACGACCACCTGAAAGCCATCAATGAGCGGGCCGATACGATTGAGGAGAAGGTGGACCGCGCCGTGTCCGCTGTCGGTGACCTGGCAAAGAAGCTAGACGGCTCGATCACACGGCTAGGCGGCAACTCCGCCATCATGCAAGGCACGCTCGACACGATCCGGGATCGCCTGGATGACAAGCTGCCGCCGGTGCCGGTACCGGCACCGGCTCCCGCTCCAGCGCCGCGTGCGTTCCCCTTCCAGCCACCCAAGTAGGACTATGGGCATGGCCGACGATGTGCCGGAATATCGCCCGACGTGGCAATCGAGCGCCACCTGGATTTCGACCGTGGTGGCGGCGCTCGGTGCCCTGGGCGGGCTGCCGCTCGTACAGTCAATCCTCACACGGATCACCGCTCTGGAGCCGAACAGTGCCGAGCGGATCGCTGTCGTCTGCGTCGGTATGCTCGTGGTCGGCTGGATCGTGGTCACGCTGATCAAGGCGATCGCCGGCCGCTCGATGACCGTCGAGGCCGCGTACCTGCAGGCGAAGGGTGCCGAGGCGTCGGCCCCCGATGAAGGGTTCCCGAAGATCAGCCTTGAGCCGCCCAAGCAATGACATTGGCCCTGCTCGCACTCCTGGCCGCTCTGCCGACGCCCAACGAGGCGCTGAACAGCTTCGTGCGCATCCGCTCGCTCGACGCTTCGGGTGCCATCGTGTGGCGCTCGGGGTTCGTGGTGGCCACCGGAGGGCCGTCCGCGATCTACCCGCGCGGCTGGACCAAGATCCTTACCGCAAAACACGAACTCGGTCGGCAGTGGTGGGTCGAGAACGACGACGACCCCAGGCGTAATTGGTTCCGGGATGGCCGAGTGGTCAAGGTGGTCTATGCGCCCGACGAGGAGGTGGCATCGATCAACGTGGATAAGGGCCCCTATCCGTCCGTCACGAGGGTCGCCCCACTGGGGCACCAGATCGTTGGGCCGGTGCTCACCGTCGGCTGCGACAACGGTGGGCTGCCGAGCGTGTGGCGGGCGAACGTGATCAACGTGGGGAAATTTCGCGCCCAGGACGGCAGCGCCGTACACAACTTCGAGCTCGACCGGCCCGGCCCCCACGGGCGGTCGGGCGGTCCGGCGTACGACAGCACCGGTATGGTAGTGGGGCTCACCTGGGGATCGGACCAGCGCACATACACCGAGTGCACGAACCTCTGTGCAACGGGATGGGTTCGCCCGGAGCACCGCGTGCAGGTCTCCGCACAGGGGCCACCGGCTGCATCGCGATCCGTGACGCTCATTGCCCCGCCGAAGCCGGAGGTGCTGTTTTTTTATCGCGCGGATGATCCGATTGACGTGATCATCGCCGGCCTGGGGCGGCGATCGGTGACGTACGTGCACGCAGAGACGGACGCGGGCAAGCGCATCAGCGCGATCTGGGACGTGCAGGTGTACCCGTCGGCGATCGTCGTCATGCCCGACCCGAAGACGCCGGGCAGCTATCTCGAGATCGGCCGGCTACAGGGCAGCAAGATCAGCGTGGAGACGCTGAAGAAGCTGTCGCTCGACGCCCTGTGATCACGGAGGAGGTTTTGATGGAAATGACGCTATGGGGAATTCTCTCGTCAGTCATGATGGCCATCATTGCGGTGCTGAGCGTCGTCTCCGTATGCGCTGTGCTGCTCGTCGCCAGGCGTCTCGATCGCGAGCAGCGCGAGCAGTGGGTCCATATCAACACGCTGACGGATTTTCGGCGCGTGGTCGGCGAGACCTACGCGACCGCAGAATCGCTGCGACTAGCCGGCCAGGAGTTCGATCGTCGGTTGAGCGCGCTGCTGGCCTCGTTGCACGAGTTCGAGAAAATAGCCGCCGGCCACTACGCAACGCGCGAAGAGCTGCGCGATACCGTGAACGACTTTCGGGAGGACATGACCGCGCGGCACGCACAGAACCTCGGTGTGCTGACCCAGATCCTCCAGAAAGATTAAGGGCAACCGTGCCATCGCCGAGTCAGATCGCTCGCCGTCGCGGATATATCTTGGCGTTTTTGGGACGCCAGGCGGCGGCCGGCATTCACGAGGTCATCCAGGACCTGATCTTCGCCGCCTGCCGTGACAAGGGCCTGACGCACCTGCCGCAGACGGTGGGCGAGGACCTGGACTGGCTCAAGGACCACGCACTGGTCGAAGACGTGCCGATGCCCGACGAGATCACGGGCGGGCGCGAGGTGTTTTGGCGGATCACGATTAACGGCAAAGACGTGCTTCACGGCCATGCCCACAGACCAGCAGGACTCGACCTCTAAGGGCCTGCGTCTGCACAAGGCCGACGCCGTGGCACCCGAGTTCGAGGCGATCGCCATCGAGCTCTGGACGATAGAGCGGTGGAACCGGCGCAGGATCTATCAGGACTTTTGCCGGCGCTATGGTGACACGGTCGTGTCGCGGAGCGCGTTCTACCGCTGGTTCGCCAAGGTCCTGGCCGTGGGGGTGCGGGATGAGACGATTCGCAAACAGGCGGCGGCCATGGTGGCCGCGGCCGCCGAGGGACGGCCCGACGTCAAAGAGTTTGCCCACAATCTGGCCGTGCAGGCCGTGGCCAGGTTGCTCTACGAGACGCCCGAGGGGATGGACCCCCAGGTGCTCCTCAAGGCCATCCGCGCGCTCGACCAGGTGAAGCGGACGGATCTGGCCGCCGCGCAGTATCGCGACGAGGTGCAGGCGAGGGCGGAGACGGCGGCGAAGGAGGCGGGCAAGAAGCTGGCCGAGGCCGGCATGGACAAGCCGGCGGTCGAGGACCTGGTCCGCAGCATCTATGGAATTGCTGGCCCGGCCAGCTAAAAGAGGATTGATCCTGTGCACGACAAAAACGGCAACGCGATCGGCCACGGGGACTACCTGAAATGCCCGGGGAAAACACCGTTCATCGGCCGCGTCTCGAAGCTCTACCCAGGCACGAATACGTGCAACGTAACCATCGCCTACCTAGTGATGGGTGGCGTGGAGTCGGGTTCGGTGACGGCCTCGGAGTGCGACTTGCTGCTGCGCGCGGACGGGGGCGACGAAGACATTGCGCCGCATGCGCCGCTGCCTGCGAATGCCCTGCAAGCGTCGGCGTCGGCGCCTGCTCTCCGCGCCGACGTGAGGGACGTGACGGCCGGTTAGGAAAACCAATGATCGCCACGAAGAAACGAAAGACGATCGCGACCACGTGGCGGAAGCCGCCCGAGTGGTCGCACATCCCGGGTGAGCCGACCCGGCCGCCCCTTGTGCCGTCGTGGGCCAAGGCCGTCGCGGGTGGCAAGCCCGTGCCCCCCGTGCCCATCGTCGGCTACCAGGAGCAATATCTCTCGCTGCCCGACCGCTTCGTTGCGTGGCTCGCCTCGCGCCAAATCGGCAAGTCGTGGACCGCGATGCTCAAGCAGGTGTTTCGTGTGCACCAGGCCGAGCAACGTAAACTCGGGCATCGCGCCATCGTCTTCTCTTCCGGCAAAGAGCCGGCGCTTGAGGATATCCGCTACGCGATCATGCACTCGCGCGCGATCGAGACGTGGCGTCAGGCGGAGATGGCCATCGCCGAATCGGAAGAGTCGTACGAGCCGGACCCGGAGCAGAACCGCTACGCGAAATACTCGATCGACTTCCCCGGTACCGGGCTCTCCTCGATCGCGGCGATCGCGGCGAACCCCTGGACGGCGGTCGGCCGCAACGCCCACGTGGTCGGGGACGAGGTGGCCCGTTGGCGCGATCCCCGCGCCGTCTGGGATGCGATCGTGCCCTTCGTCACGCGCGGCGGCGTCGGCATGGACCTCTTCAGCACGCCGTTCGGTGTCAGCAATCTCTGGCACGACCTCTGTACCCGCCCGGAGCACTACGGGCTGAAGCTGCTGGTTACCACGATCTGGGACGCGATTCAGGACATCGAGATCATCTTGCACCTCCTGCCCGAGGCGCAGGCCGAGCAACTGCGTATCGATCCCGCGCAGCTCTACAAGCTGTGCGGAGACGACAAGGTGTGGGCACAGAATTACCTCTGTCAGTTCCTGGACCTCCTGAGCACGCTGCTCGGTCTGGACATGATTGCTGCGTGCGAGACCAGCGGCACGCTCTGGTCGAGCATCGCCGAAGGCCGAGAGGGCAGCGCGTCGCGCATCCTCTTCTTCGGATGGGACGTTGCGCGCAAGAGGGACCTCTCGATTGCCTGGGTGCTCGAGCTCCTCGGCGACGTGCTCGTCACCCGTTGGATCGAGACCATGCAGAAGATGCGTTTGCCGGACCAACAGAAGATTGTGGACACGATCATCGGGCTCCCCGGCATGCGGCGCGGTCTCATCGACGAAACGGGCATGGGCCTGGCGGTCAAGGAGTTTTCCGAGGATCGGTTCGGCTCGATCAGAATCGGCGGGGTGACCTTCACCGGCCCGGCAAGAGTCGAGATGTCGAAGCACCTGCAGGCCAAGTTCCAGGATCGCAAGATTCGCATCCCGAACGATCCGATGATCCGGGACGACCTGCGGCTGGTGAAGAAAGAAGACACGCTATCGAGCGAACGGATCGTGATCGAGGAGGGTGGCGAGTCGCACGCCGACCGCTTCTGGGCGCTGGCCCTGGCCATATACGCGGCGTACGAGTGGACCACGTCGGGCTCACGGGCGCCGGCCACCGCGCCCACGTCGGTGTCTCCGTCGCACCTGACTGGCCGTATCAATCAGCCGAACGTCAGCTTGGCAGCGAAGCTGCTCACGCGAGCAGCTTGATTTGTCCCCCCGTGTTCTGTTTCCCGATAGGAGGGTGTCAGGTGAGCGACGAACAAAAGACCGAGCAGGAGCGGCAAAAGACCGAGCAGGAGCGCCAGCGCACCGAGACCGAGCGCAAGCGCGGAGACGCCGAGGAAAAGCGCGGAGACGCCGAGGAGAAACGGCGCGACGCCGAACGCGAAGCGAAAGGCTGATCAGGACGCCGAACGCGAAGCGAAAGGCTGATCACGTGGTCACCGGTGTGCCGCCCGCCCGAGCGGCGGCACACCGGGTTTGAAAGATTGAGCACGGATGCAACAGCCGAACACCACGACCGAGCCCAGGCCGACGCCCACGCAGGTGCGCCGCGTCGTGCTGGGCACTTATGGGCAGCGGAATCGTCGGCCGCCCCTGAGCTCGATTGCTACGTACGAGCGGATGGCCAATGATTATGCGATCGCCGCCGGGTTGGCGATCCTTGGCTCACCCGCCGTGCGAGTGGACTGGACGATGGTGGTGCAGGAGTCGCCGGAGGCGGCGGCTGCCGGCCCGGCGCCGCCACCGGTGCGTCCGGCCGCGACGGGTCCCGTCGCACCCAAGCAGCCCTCGGCATCCGAACAGATCGCCGACTTGATGACCCAGATGATCGCGCCGATCTGGCGTGGTGCGGTGAAGCACATGCTCACCGCACTGTCGATGAAGGCCGCCCCGTTCCTCAAACAGTTCTCCTATCGCACCGTCGCCGGCCGCGACGTGCTGTGGCTCGACGGCCTCAAGCCAATCAAGCTGCGCGACGCGGTGCTACTCGAACGGATCGTCGAGGGGGATGGAGGCCTGGAGCGTAAGTTCGGCGGCATGGCCGTGCGAGTCGTCCCCACGGGCGACCAGTCGGGCGTGTCGGACCTCGGGATCGAAGGGCTCGTGCCCGGTCATTACGAGCCGGTCGAGTGGTGGCGCACGGCCTGGTTCGCCATCGATTCCGAGGACGGCGAGTTGGTCGGCAAGAGTCAGCGCATGGAGCTGCTCAAGCGCACTTGGTGGAGCAAAACATCCCCAGACGGGGCACAAGACGTCGAGGATATTTGGTTTCGCAAGTACGTGTACGGCGGCTGCGTCGTTACGTACCCGGAGGGAACCACGCAACAGAAAGACGGCTCGACGAAAGACAACTCCGAAATCGCGCTCGACATTGGCACCAACTTCCTGGCCGGCGGCGTGGCCTGCATCCCGATACCCGGCAATGGAACCAAGGAGACGAACCCGTGGTCTGTCACGGGCCCCGAGGGCCAAAAAAAGTCCGACGAATTGGGGAAGCAGATTGATGACCGGTTGGACCGCCGGCTGTTCCTCGGCCTCTTCGTCTCGGCCATGATCGCTGGCGGATCGCCCGGAGAGGGCAGCACCTTCGCGCTCGCGAATGTGCTGTTTGATGTACTCACGACCCACATTGAAGACATCATCTCGCAAATTTGCGACTTCGTCAGCCGTCACGTGGTCCAGCCGATCGTTGAGTGGAACTGGGGCTCACGTTGGAGCGCGCGTATCGAGCCAGCCCCGCTCTCGGATGAAACGGTGGCCGTGCTGCGCGAGCTGATCAAAGCCCTGTTCCAGAACCCAAACCTCGCGCCCGAGCTAATCAAGTTCCTGGACCTGGGCGGCTCGTTGGAGCAGGCCGGCTTGCCCCTGGCCGACGACGCGACCGATCGGATCGCCGCCTTCCGGGGCACACCGGCGATGGCAGGTACACCTGGGGTCATCCCGGCCCCGGCCGGGGAAACGGTGCAGGAGGCGGCACTCAATGGTGCCCAGATCTCCAGCCTACTCGAGATCGTTACCCAGGCGGCGTCGCGGCAGCTCCCGCTGGAGACAGTCAAGCCAATACTGCAGGCATCATTCCCGGCGCTCCCTGCCGGCGTCATCGACGCGATACTCCGACCGCTCGTTTCCTTCCACCCCGGAGTGGCACAACTTCGGGAACCAGGAGGAAATCGCACGGCCGACGAGCTGGTCGACCGCGCCTCCCAGCTCGGCACAGCGTTCTGGGATGACTATCGCCAGCGCGTAAAAAAAAAGCTGTCCGAAGCAGCTTCGGAGACCAACTGAATGGCGTTCAAAGCGCGATCCACGAACTGGCACGTGAGGGTGACCTGGCCCGATGGCACCTCAACCCGGTGCTATCGGACATGGTCCCGTACGCGGAGCTCGTTTTCGAAGCGATCCTGGCCGCCTGGTCCGACGCGGCCGTTCCGCTCGTGCGCCGGGCCGAAGAGGAGCGGCCGGCCGACGCTGTTCGCTTTCCCGGTACCGTCAAGCTGGCCGGTGACGATCCGGTCGGCATGGTGGATGACGGCGGCGAGTTTACCTTCTTCCCGCAGATCCGCGAGGCGTTCAACTTCCTGCGCGACCGGAGTGTGCTCCCATACGCCGAGTACAAAGAACTCGTCGACGCGGCCCGGAAGAAAGCCTTCAGCGTCGCCGGCGTCGAAAGCCAGCGTGCGCTCGATCGCGTCTCTGATCTGCTCCAGGAATCGATCCGGGACGGCTGGAGTAACAGCCGCTTCCGGGAAGAGGTTGATCGATCGTTCAGCGAGCTCGGGCTTACGGGGCTCACCGAGCACCAGGCGACCCGCGTCTTCCGGACCAACGTGGCGGCCGCGCGGGCCGAGGCGCATGACCGCGTGCTGGCGGATCCGTTCGTCGGCGACGCGTTCCCGTTCGATCGGTACGACGCCATCGACGACGCGCGGAGCGACCCGACTCACGTGGTGCTCGACAACTGGGTGTTCTTGCGTGGCGACCCGGTGTGGTACGAGGGGGACCCGCCGATGCGGCCGCCTCGCCGGCCGAACTGCCGATGCGACCGGACGGCGATCAGCGTCGCGCAGTTCCTGGTCCTCTATCGGAGCGGAGCGGTGCGGTACGGCTCTCGGGACCTGACGCTGAGGGACCCGCAGACCGGCAAGCCGGTGCGGATCAGACGGGACGCGAAAACGGAGCTCGTACTCCGAAAGGCGAAGGTGCGATGAGGCTCAACGTGTGTGGAATCCTGCGTTCCGCGCAGACGGACGAGCTGATCGAAGAACTCAAGCGTCGCTACGAATTGCTCCTCGTTGTAGGAAAGGAAAAGTCAACGCCGGATAAGACCTATTTGACGTGCATCTGTCATCCGGACTCGGTCTCGGTGCGTGGGCTGGCGGAGGTCGCCGAGGCACGTACGGCGATGACGATCCACGAGTTTGCGGACACGGAAACAGAAGCGGACTTTGGCGAGGAGAACTCTGAGTGACGGCGCTGCGGCAGTACCTGACCGATCTTCTACGTGTCGGCTCCTTTGCCGGGCGTGACGGGAGAGGCATGGACGTGGACGTCGCCGACCTGGTGGCGATCGAGCAAGAGATGAACCGGGCCGTGGCAAACGGCGTCCGGGTGCCGGTCGTGTTTTGCACGCCCGACCATCCCGAAGAGCTCAACGAGAGCACGCCGGATATCGCAAAGGACCCGCGCTACGCGGGCGACGTGCAGGGCTGGTACGTGCAGGGAGACTGGCTCCGCTCGGTGATTGAGTCCGGCAGCAAAGAACTGCCGCGCAACATCGGCGCCTCGGTATGGATCGAGCCCCAGCACGTCGTGGATGGCGAAACGTATGCGCCGTTCGTGCGGCACGTGGGCCTGTTGACGGACCCGGCCGTCACCGGACAGCGCGGCATGGTGCAGCTACGTCGAGCGACGAGCGGCGAACAGCAACAACCCGAAGCCACAGAGGGCGTGATCGTCCTACGAAAGGAGCATGCGATGAGTCTGTTTAAGAACAAGAGCGGCGCGCAACTGGCCGGCAAGACGCCGCCGCCGGCGGCAGACGCGGGGAGCGGCGTGACCGAGGAGGATCTGCTCAAGCGGCTCAAAGAGTCGTTGAAGCTGGCGCCCGAGGCGACGCTCCTGGACGTCCTGCTCGCCGTCGCTGCCGCCGGCATCGGGTCGCCCGAGCTCGAGGCCGAGGCCCAACAGCTCAACAGCGTCGCCGGCGTTCCTTCGACGACCATGGCGATGATGCGCCAAGAGACCGAGCCGGCGGAGACCGAGGCAGAGAAGGCCATCAAGCTGCGCGTGGCGGCGTCTGAAGATCGCTTGCGCGACATGGACCGGCAGGCGTACGAGAGAGAGCTCGACCTGCTCGCTGCCCCCACCGAGGGCCGCATAACGCCGGCCGTGCGCGACCGGGCGAAGTCGCTGTTTGCCAGCGCCCACGGCATCCGGCTCCGGGCGGGCGACAAGGGCGCGGAGCTGCGCGGCGATGACGTGATTCTGTCGCTCCTACGCGAGCTGCCGAAGCACCACGTGGCCGACGACAACACGGTCAAGCTTCGCGCCGTTCATGGGCTGCCTGCGACGTCCGAGTCGCTCACGGTCGAGCAGGTCAAGGCGGAGCAGGACAAGACTCGCAACGCGCACCCCGCTCTGCGTCCGGCGGCCGCGGCCAACTAGACATGTAGGCGGGTTTCTCCGAAACCCGCTGCGGATCTCGGAGAGACCCGCCTGCGGATCTTCGAAAACGAAAGGGAGTGTTTCGTATGGGAAAGTCTCCAGGAGCCACAGCGACAAAGACTACGGTCCAGCAGAAGTTCCTGCTCTCGGACCCCGAGATCGCCCCGCAGATGGCCGCTCGCATCAAATCGACCGCCGTCGATGCGGGTAACAGCCCGGCGACGACGCTGCGCCCCGGCCTGCTGTTGGGCCAGCTCGCGGCGACCACCGACTTCCAACAGTACAGCGCGGTGGCCGTCGACGGCACGCAGGAGCCGGTCGGCTTCCTGCTCGGCGGCGTGGCCATGCTCGACGAATTCGGCGTGGCGCAGACTCAGGGCGGTACGCTCGTCATGGGCGGCATCATCGATCCGGCGAACGTGTTTGGGCTCGATGACGAGGCGCGGCTCAAGCTGTGCAGTAGGTTCCTGTTCTCCGACGAGTGGAACGGGGTCCCCGGCCCGAACGCCCGGCCCATCTCGGTCAAGGTTGGTAACTACGTGGTCGTCGCGGCCGATCGCGGCAAGCTCTTCTCCACGCGTGGCACTGTCGGCGCAGTGCAGTTCACCTTGCCCGCCCTGGCCGCCGTGGGACCCAACTTCAATGTCGCGTTCCAAAACGATGCCGATCAGAGCATGACGGTCATCCGCGCGGGCGCCGACACGATCGTCGCGTTCAATAACCTGGTGGCGGTCAGCCTCGCGTTCAGCACGGCCGGCAACAAGATCGGGGCAAGGGTGGAACTGCGGCCCAACGACGACAAGAGCAAGTGGGTCGCCACGCACGTGGGAATCCACACGCTCACGGTTACCTAGCCTTAGCCCCCGCCTTTGGCGGGGGGAAATCCCCGGCCTTCGGCCGGGGCTAGCAGAGAGGGTTGTGAGGTGGGCGCGGCCCACCGGTTTCGAACGCATCGGGCGAGTGCCCACAAGCGCCCACAAGGGAGGAATTCAAAGCCATGGCAGGTGAACTGGTCCTCAACCAGGCGTTCGCGTACGAGGTGATCGACGGCCTCACGCGCACGCTCAAGACCAACGAAACGGTCCTTCAGGACCTGTACGGCGTGCAGGATGGCGGTCCACACCAAAGCGCGCCGATCATCGGCAAGAGCGCGAAAGTGGACGTCTTCGACAACGCGCGACAGGTCGCCCAGGTCGTGCCGGCCGTGCAGGATTACCCACGCGGATCCGCCTCACCGCTCGGCAAGTTCGATGTGACGTGCTGCTCCATGGCCGAGCAGTGGCTCTACGAGGGCGAAGATCTGGACAAGCTGCGCGAAATCGGCGGGCCGTCGAGCGTGCTCGACCAGGTGGGACGTGCCTACCTGGGCGAGCAACTGATCGAAGGGCGGAAGAAGCTCGATCGTACGCGCGAAGCGATTCTGGCCGGCGTGTTGGGCAACCGGCTCTTCCTGAAGACGACCGGCAATTCGCAAAAGGTCGAATTCACGAATGCCGGCGGTGGCCTGCAGGTGGACATGGGGGTGCCGGCCACGCACCTCAACCAGCTCAACGCCAATATCGCGGCCACCTGGGCCAACGCGGCATCGACGATCGTCGTCGATAAGGACAACATCTTTAAGTTCGCGTCGGGCGAGAGTGGCTTCATCCCCACCTGGTGGCTCTGGAACTCGGTCACCTGGGGGGGATCGATCTACGGCAACACGCAGGTCAAAAACCTGGCTGGCACCAGCAACCAGCTCTGGACCGAGTACAAGCTCGACGAGAACACGGGGCTACGCCGCTTCGTGCTTGCCGCGATGCCCGACGTTGTGCACTGGGTCTACGACGGCCTTGTGGACCTGGACGGCGCGGCGGGGTCAAAGCTGATCCCGGACAACATGGTGATCATGACGCCGCCGCCGAACAGCGACTGGATACGCGGCCTGACCGGCTCGGCACTGTACGGCCCGCTACCGGGCGAGCTCGAGCCGCGCCGTGCGTTCGGCAAGCTCCAGTATTTCGATTGGGAAGACAACAAGACGGAGACGGTGCTGGAGCAGAACATGAACGACGTGTGGATCGCCTATCTGCGGGTGAAGAAGGCGATCTTCGCGGCCACGGTCATCTTCTAGTGCTTAGCCCCCGCCTTTGGCGGGGGGATAACGGTGGAATCTCTCGAATCGATCATCGCTGGCGGCGAGGGCCATGCCTCGGCTCGCGTGCATGGGGCGGCCGAGTCGCCGAGCCAAACGGCTCGGCGGCTCGCCGCCGACGGCGTGGTGCTCGATTGCGAGACCACGGGGTTCGACGCGAAGGCCCGGATCTGGAGCGTAGCCCTGATCGACCTGCGCGAGGCCACGTTCCCGGAGCTGGCCGTGTCTCCGCACGCCACGACGGGGCACCCCGGCGTATGCGTGGTCAGCTGCAACCCGGGGCTGCTGGTCCCCAACGGCGAGGACGAGGGGCAGTTCACCTGGAACCCGCGAGCATACGACATGGCGTGCCAGGCGCTCGGCGGGGCTGAGCCCGTCGAATACCTGAGTCAGTTCCCGGCGTTTGCCGAGGTGGCCGATCAGCTGGTGAACTGTCTGGTGGACCGGGACGTGTGCGGGTGGAACATCGACACGTTCGATTCGCGCGTCATCACGCGCGAGTGCGCACGCGTGGCGTTCGCCAAGTACAGCCAGCGGCTCCAGGTCATCCGCTGGTGGGACCTGATGCTGCTCTACGTCGGCTGGCGCCGCGAACTCGGCCGAGAGCTGGTAGGAGATGCGGGCGCGAAGCTGGCTCGCTTCTCGCTGGCGAATGCGTGTGCGGACGAGGGTATCCCGGCGGAGACGACGCACCTCGCGTTGAGCGGTGCCGTGTGTGCCGCGCAGCTGCTGCGTCGCATGGGAGGCATCGCGTGAACATTCTCCCACTCGCAATGGCGCTGTGCCCGCTCGGGAACCTGCCGGCGGTCGCTCAGGGTCCGCCACTCCCCAACCTCGTCGGCTGGTGGAAGCAGGACGCGGGGCTGTACACGGACGACGGTGGGGCTCCGAAGTTCGTCTCCGCAAACTCGCAGTACCTCTCTATTGCCAGTAACGCCTCCCTGCAAGATGGGAATATCGACTTTAGCTTTGCGGGATGGGTCTTTCTCGATTCCTTCTCGCCGTCGAGCGGCAGTCTGTGGGGTAAGACGGATGCCGGTAAAGCCGAGTTCTCGCTCGCAACAAACGCCGCGAACGTTCTGCGTTGGTTGTGCAGTGCGGACGGCAGCGTGTTTACGCTGGTGCAAAGCGGTGTTCTCGCAGTTTCGCAGTGGTACTTCGTGCACTGCTACCACGACGCTGCACTTGATCAGATTGGCTTCCAGATAGATAACGGCACGCCAGTGACCGCGTCATTCAATTCGGCAGGGCCGTTCAACAACACGTCGTCTTTGACCGTGGGCCGAGAGTCAGGTGCACCGACCTACACAAATGCGAGGGTGGCGTCGCTTGGATTCTGGAAACGCCGTCTCACAGCTGGCGAGGTAACCAACCTCTACAACGGCGGGCGCGGCAAGCAGTACAGCGACCTCACCACTGGCGAGAAGGCCAACCTGATTTCGTGGTGGAACCTCAACGAGGCTAGCGGCACGCGGAACGACAGTCACGGCACGAACCACCTGACGGACAACAACGGCGTGACTCGCGAGGCAGGCATCCCCTGCGTTGCCGCAGCGGCAGGCAATCGCATAGTGCGATGGGAAGATCAGAGCGGGCAGGCACGGCACCTGAAACAGGACACGCTGGCCAAGGAGCCGATCCTGACGGCGAGCCTGTTCAATGGGCTGCCCGGCGTGCGGTTTGACGGCGTCGATGACTTCTTGCTGCTTGTGTTTCCACAAGCGAAGCCGGCGCAAGTGTACGGGACCGTGATACCGCACACACCTAATGGGGTAAATCTCTGGGATGGCGGGGCTGGGAACGCGATGACTGTAATCTGGAATTCGTCGAACCAGCTGCAGTTAAGCGGCGGCACCGTGATTACGGATGGCACTCTTGCAAGTGGGACGAAGGGGCTTGTCACTAGCATTTTCACCGGTGGCTCTGACTCACAGATTCGTCTGAACAATGGAACGCCTGTCGCCGGAAACGCTGGCTCAGGATTTGCGCAGGGTATCGTCGGCACGTGTCTAGGGTCACGCGCGACGGGAACTATAGGCTGGGCGACCGTTGATTGCGCAGAGGTTCTGCTCTACGCCCCAACCCCGAACGCGATCGGCGGTGCCGACGACCTGGCGGTGCTCGGCTACCTCAACGGACGGTACGCGGTGTATTGACAAGCATCGGAGACTAGCGTCCCGCGCTAGGAAAGGAGCGTGCATGTTGACAGGAGATGAAATCACTAAGGCAGTGAACGATGCCGGCTACACGTCCGTGGAGGAGCTCACTCGCTCGCTCAAACTGGCGAAGCTCGTCGTCGAGAAACAGGATCTGGCGTTCCGCGTCGAGGGCAAGCGCGCCGCGCGCGACGCCGCCAGCCAGGCGACCGAGGCGGAGATCCAGTCGCTACAGGCGGACATCGCCGCGAAGGACGCGGCGATCATCGGCCTCGTGCAGGCGTAGCGTGTAGGCGGTGTCTCTCCGAGACCCGCACCAGCGTTTCGGAAAAACGCTGCTACTAGGAACCGACAAACGTGATCGAACAGGTTGGAAACAAGCTGATCATCGCGGTGCCCTTCAAGGCATCGAAGATCAACAATACCGGGATCACGGTCACTGTGGACGTCGTGCGCATCAATCCGGACGGCACGCAGAGCACGCTGGTAACAGGCGGCAGTGCCAGCGAGGTGACCGGCAAGGGCGTCTACTTCTATGTTCTCTCCGCCGCGAGCGTGACGACCGAGGGCTTCTACTTGGCGATCTTCCATACGGCCGATGCAACGGTGGATTACAAAGACGTGGAAGCCGCCTGGACGGTTGG
Source organism: Planctomycetia bacterium (assembly GCA_041487215.1). GTDB lineage: Bacteria > Planctomycetota > Planctomycetia > JALXBF01 > JBGPMX01 > JBGPMX01. The sequence continues at coordinate 28,398 of JBGPMX010000001.1, forward strand.
CGTGGCGGGGGTCGAGAACCTGGTCCCCGACACGCAGATCGCCGACACAGTGTTGAAGCGGAGTGCGTCGTCCGTCGAGGGGGCGGCAGCCGAACACTCGCTGTGCTCGATCATCCTGGCCGGATTGGAGTCCTCGATCGACACGAACGGCAACTGGAACATTCGCAAGACGGATGGAACACCGTACCTCACGAAACAGGTAACACTGGACCAGTCGGCCGCCCCGATCACGGGCGTGACGTGACATGGGCGGATTTCGGGATCTCCTGGGCCTCGTGCTGCGGTGGTGGTCTGCGCCGTGCACGCCCGGGGACATTGAGGCGGAGCGGATCGTCGTAGTGCCGAGGCTGCAGTCGCTCGTCGCCGTCGGTGAATCGGCGATCGAGCGGCGCAGGAAGATCGACGCGGGAATCGAACAGGAGCCTTGAAACCGTGCCTGGCAGCGGACCCAACTTACCCAGCAGCGGTGTCGACGACAGCTCGATCGGCACCATTGCGTGGACCAACACGGGGGATGTGACCGCTGAGGACGGTAACGCCGCCACGGCGAGCCTCATCAATTCTGACGTGTCCCACTATCTGAAGATCACCGACTTCGGGCTGAACGCGCAGGGGGCGATGCTCGGCGTCTCCGTAGCGGCGAAGCGATTCGCGTCTGGCGGCATGACCATCGTGGACAAGTCCGTGAAGCTCGTTGTGGGCGGCGCCATCACCGGCACCGAGCACAAGCAGCCCGACGCCTGGCCGAGCTCACCGGGCTGGATCACCTATGGCGGCGCACTTGATCTGTGGGGCGTCGGCAGCCTCACCGTTGTCCAGGTGGTCGCGAGTGACTTCGGGATCGCCATCTCGTGCGAGTGTACCGGCGGCGGACCCGGCAGCGGAGACGCCTCAGTCGACGTGGTCACGATGACGGTCTTCTACGCGCCGATCGACTCGACCCCCCAGTTCGTCACCGAGACACTCGTCATTACCGACTCGGGCAAGGTCGGCGTCGCGGGCACGGATTCGATTCTTTGGACCGAGTCGGGTGTGTTTGAAATCCGCCAGACGGAAAGCGTGGTCATCAGCGACCCGATCATCGACCGCGTGTTCGAAGCGAACGAGCTGCTCACCTTTGCGGAGATTGCCTACTTCGACAACGGCCTGGTGCGGGCCGAAGGGCCGCTCGCTTTCAGCGAGACGGCCGACCGGATCGGCCAGGCAACCACCGAAGCGCTGACGCACGCCGAGGCGATCTACCTGGCGCAGGCGATCAGCCAATCGGTGATCGTCGCCGACGCGGCCGCCGTCACGCAGTCGGTCGCCACCACGGAGACGCTGACGCACTCAGAGCCCACGCCGCGCATTGCCCTGGCCGGCGTCGTCGAAGCTGTCTCGACAAGCGATTTTGCGTCACTTCAAACGGTGTTTGACGTGTCTGAAATCGCGGCTGCCACCGAGGCCGCGAGCCCGCTCCAGGCGGCCATCGCCGGGGCCGAGTTGCTGGCAGCGTCCGAGACGAGCGGCATCAGCCAGGCGGCCGCCGAGTCGCTCACCGGGGCCGAGGCGGCCGTGCTGGCGCCGGCTGCCGGCGTCACCGAGACGTGCCTGGTGATCGATGCCTTCTCCTACCCGCTGGCGATCGCCGTCCTGGGCGACACGCTGGCGATCGACGAGAGCGCGAACATCCGCCTGGCGAGCGCCGAAGCCCTCGTGGGGGCCGACGCGGCCAGCGTGGCGGCCGGAGCGGCGGCGGCCGAATCGATGGTCCTGGTCGAGGCTGCGTCGCTCCCCGTGGCCGTGCTGACTGCCGCCGATGCGATCACGATCGAGGAGGGTTCTCCGCCCCGCATCGGCGTGGCGTCGGGCGAGAGCCCGGCCATCTCTGACACTGCGTTGCCGCTGGCCACGGCAACGACCGGAGAATCGGTCGCTGTGACTGAAGCCGCGCCCCCGCCGGGGGTCGCGCAGGCGCCGGGTGAGCTGCTCAGCGTGAGCGAAGGGTCGCCGGCCGTCGGCGTGGCGTCGGTCGAAAACCCGGCCATCACCGATGCGGCCGCGGCCCCCACGGCGTCGCTCGCCGTCGTCCAGGCGGCCGCCTTTAGCGAAGATTCGCTCGTGCAGGTCACGCACGTGCTCATCGAAGCGGCTGCCATCAGCGATGCCGGCCTGGTCGCCGCCGGCATCACGGTGGCCGACCAGGTCGTCGCCACCGTGGCCGTGCTGACCGCCGCACAGCTCGCGCCAGCGGAGTCGGTAGCAATCACCGACGCGGCAGCCGTCGCGGCCGCGATCGCCGCCACCGAGTCCGTCGCCGGCACAGACACGGGCGTCGTTATCCTTCAGAAGGTGACCACGGAGTCCTTGGGTCTCACCGAGACTGGGGGGGTCACGGCCGCGCAGCTCTCCGTGGCCGAAGCCCTGACCGGCGTCGAATCCGTGGCACCGATCCGCGTCTCCATCACCGAGCTCGCAGCGATTGCCGATGCGGCCCTGGCGCCCGTGGCAAGACTCACGGTGGCCGAGGGGATGAATCTGGTCGAGGTTGGCACGGTCGCCGACACAACTCTCCGGATGATGATGGTGACCGCAATCCGGGTCCGGCCCGCGATCGGCGGCACGATCACGATCCGGCCTGCTTAAAAGAAAGGAGCTGACCCCGTGCACATCAGCGTCTCGATCCGTGGCCGGCGGCGGTCGGTCCACGTGGTGTTTTCCGTCCCGGAGTTCGAAGCACTCGCGATCGGCCAAACGCTCGCCGGTGACGGCGGCGTGCTCATAGTGAGCCAGCTCGAGCGCCCCGACATTAAAGTCCCGTACCTGCTGATCGAGAAAGATGGGAGCGCGACCGTGCTCCTACCGGCCGACCAGGTCGATCAGCTGCGGAAAAAGGGAAGATGCAAGATCGAGGCGATGGACTGGCCGCCCGAGGACCTCTGCCCCCGCTGCCATCGCCCCGTCGAGGCAAATCATGCGTTCTGCCCCGGCTGCGCAACGCCGTTCGATCCCGTGCGAGCGGAAACCCCACTCAGCTTCGGCGACACGATCAGGTACATTGCCGAAGACTGGGAAGACCGTTTCGGCGGCGCGCCCAAGGTGGAAGAGGCGCCCGACGAAGCGGAAGCCACGGAAGGAGCAACAACGCCATGATTCTGCTGAACCTGTCGCCCGAGATGCAGTCGCCCTATTTCACTCGCCGGACGGCGCAGAGCCGGCTGTCGGCCGGCGATCCGGGCCGGCGCCTTCTCCTCATCCCCGACAACGCGCGGCTGCGCTTCCGCTGGGACCTGGAGTGCTGGCCCACGATCGAAGAAAACATCCCCTCTGCCGTGCTGCGCGCGAACCCGAAGCGATTCGGTAAGCCGCTGCGCATCAGCGACCCGTCCCTCCTGAGCTACCTGGAGCCGCGACGCGTCATGGTCAAGGTGCTCGGCTGGGATGAGGAGGCCGACCCGCACTGGAAGTACGCTGACCTGTACTCGCTGCTCGGCCTGCGCCCCGGCCAGCCGCTGCGCTATGACGCCGGTCTGAACCTGGTCACCGACGCCGGGGAAAATATCACGGCGAAGCTGCTCACGGGCAACGCCGAGACTGCGCTCAACAACGCCAACGCTTACCTGGGCGTGTCGAGCGACAGCACGGCTGCCGCCGAGACGGATACGAGCATCCCCTCGGCCACCTGGCGGCCGATGAACGCCACCTACCCGGTGAACCCGTCCGGATCGTCGTTCACCCTGCAGTCGGACTACACGAGCGGCCTGGGCAACTTTGCGTGGAATCGCTGGGGCATCGGCAACGGCAGCAACCCCGGCACCACCGGACGCCTGTTCAGCAACAAGACGGAATCACTCGGCACCAAGAGCGGCGGCACGTGGACGCTCAGCGCGACGCCGTCGATCGATTAAACCCGGCGGGGAAAGGTGCGGATGGATGCGGCAGGTCATCTACATCGGCAACGACAACCTGATCGAGGCGGATGGCCTGAAGGACGCGGCAGCGGCGGCTGTGTATCTCAACGTGGCCACGCTCACCGCCACGCTGCAGGACGCGAACGGCGCGCCGGTGTCCGGCGCGTCGAACATCGCGCTCTCGTACGTCGCGAATTCGAACGGCAAATACCAGGGCAACCTTGAGGACACGGTGGTGATCACAGACGGCACGGATTACACGCTGGTGCTCGACGCGGCATCCGGCGGCCTCAAGGGGCACTGGGAGATCCCGTGCACGGCCAGGATCAGGAGATCGTAGCCCGTGGCCTATTCGGCGACCGGAGACCTCTTGGAGCGGCTGAGCCAGCAGGGCTCGGCGCATTTCCTCGACCGTGACGGTGACGGCGTGCTGAACGCCGCCGAGCTGAAGATCGTGACCGACTCGATCACGCTGGCGGACGGCATGATCGACGGGATACTGGCCGCCGGCGGCAGAAAGGTGCTCACGCCCGGCCCGGTCATCAAGCGGATCTCGGTCAGCTTCGCGCTCCTGGACGCCTGCAGGAGAATGGGCCAGGACGCCGCCTGGCTCGTCGCCGATGCAAAGGACATGTACGCACTACTAGCAAAAGTCGCCGGTGGAGATCTCAGGCCCGGTGTGCCGGGTGGAGCGGCCGAGGTCGTCCCAGCCACAAGCACGAACCCCGGCCCCGTGGTGAGTAATCCACAGGTCGTGCCGGGCGTCGGCATCACCTGGCCGCGCTCGGAAAAAACGCAGCCCTGAAAGGAGCAACGGATGCCAGGACGTAACCCGATCATCGGCGAGCTCGTCGACAGCGTGCTCGACGAAGCACAGGAGCTCATTGCCGCCAAGGCCGGCCCGCGATGGCCGACGCGCAATGGGCTGCTCTTTATGAACGCGGACGCGGCGGCCGCCGCGAAGAAGGCAGCGGCGACGGCGCCGCCCGAGAAGATCCAGGAGCTCGCTCGGCACTTCGTTGCCGAGCTGGCCGAGCTGGGCGCGTCGCTCCCCGACAAGCCGGCCGACGAGCCGGCGGCCGGCACCGTGGCGAAGAAGCCCGGCATCTGGCGGGTGAAGGAGGACGGCGGCGAGGAGTGGATCGGCAGCGACGTGTCGTCGCTGCCCGCCTTGGCCGCCCCTGTTCGGCGTGTGTCTCCTGCCCCCGCCGCCGGTCCCCCGGCCACGGAAACGAAGTAGCGGAGGCTCGTGATGGGCAACTTCCTCGAAGCCGCACGCGATGCGCTCTGGCGATCGATTCGCGAGTACGAGCCACTCAAGGGCGGCGGCGAGGGCGGCATCGAAGGCACGATCTTCCGCAAGGTATACATGTGGAACGAAGATCAGGCCGAGGTCCGCTTCGACAAGCTCCCGCCGCCGGCCGCCTTGATGCCGGCACTTTCCATCCGCACGGGGGCCAGCACCGAGGGCTGGGAGACGCACGGCAACGAGCTGATCAAACAGGCGGTGCGAATCAGGCTGTGGACGGCGTACCACAACCAGTCGCGAGCCGAGCAACTGTGGCAGTGGATCTGGGAGTCGATCCAGCAGGTGCCAGTTAAGGATCGCCCGTACCTCAAAGACGTGTTGGGCACGCGATCGATCAGTACGACGTTTCCAACGATCGTCTTCTCCAAGACTGATTACAGCTACCAGCGACTCGAGGAGGGAGTGTTCGAGGAGACGGACGGTGTGCCGTGCACGGAGATGGAATTCGACGTGATCGCCGAACACCGTAAGGACCCGAGGACTTCGAACTGAAAGGAAGGCCGGCCATGACCGGATCTGTGATGCGGGCGAAGGGGAACTTGATCGAGGCCGCGCGGGAGGCGTCGGCCATCCTGGATGCCTTGCATCCTGGCAAGGGCATGTACGACGCCAAGCTGCTCCTGCACGACGCCGTGGCCGAGCTCAACGAGGCGGAGCAGGAGGACAAGGCAAAGCGAGACGCGGAGCTCGCGGAGAAGGCGAAGCACGATGCCGAGCACCGGGCCAAGGCATTCCACCGTTCGGATCGCGTTCATCACGACCCGGTCGATCGCGCGTCCGAGGATTCGTTCCCGGCGAGCGATGCGCCGGCCGGTCCAGTTACCGGCGTGGGAGCCACGGGCCCCGACGCCGGCGAATGAACACCCGCAAACGGAAATGATGTTTGTGGTGCAGCCGTCCCGGCTGCAATCAGCAGGCGGGACGCCTGCACCCCAAGGAGGTCGCCATGACCGTTGAGACGATGGGCTATGAGGAATATTTATTCCTCGGCGAGGAGGCCGCCTTCGGCGTGGTTGCCCCCGCGCTCAGCTACTGCCTCGCCGAAGACTACAGCGTGAAGGCGGGGCCCACGGACCTCGACCTAGAGGAGCACCTCGGGCAACCCGACGTCGTGGACGATGCGCCGGACAAATGCCCGGTCACCGGCGCCATCAAAGGCAACGCCTACGGCCTCGGTCCCGTGACGCTCGAACAGATCTGGACCTGGGCATATACTCGAACTACGGGGCAACTCAAGTCTCTCACCGGCGAGTGGGGCGGCGCCATCGATCCGGTGCGACATCTCGGTCTACGAATAAACGACCTGACCATCGAAGCGTCGGCCGACTCACCGATCGTGAAGTGGACGGCGACCGTGATCGGTCGAGACGAAGTCCCGCTCGGCGCTGCCCAGGCCGTCCCCGACCCCTCGCCATACAGCGACAGCAGTGTCACGCGCGCAGCTGGCCCGATGGAATTCCAGGACGGCGCGTCGCTCTTCCTGATCGACGCGGTGGCCACCAAGGTCGCCGGCTGGAAGCTGATGCTCAAAAACAACATCGACAGCTGGTACCTCGGCGACAAAAGCGCGGGCTACCCCGAATACCAAATCATCACCAACTCCAAGCCGGGCCGGCGTGTAATCTCGGGCGAGATTACGCTCGTCCCCGCGACCAACGCGTTCGAGACTCGCGTGCGCGGCCGCACCCGATGGACCGCCCAGATCGGCGTACGCGGCTACAAAACCTCCGTGCTCGATCGCCAGGGCCTCTTCAACATCGCGAGCTGCCTGCCGCGCGGGTTCAACCCGCAGAAGGCACTCGATAAAGCCGGCCGGCTGACCATCCCGTTCGGCTCGCGCAAGTCGGGCTCGACGGCCATCATCACGGCGGGCTGGAGCGACGTCTAATCCCGAGCCATGCTCAAAGTCACCTACGATGCATCGCGTGCGGAAAAGAAGATTGCCACGGCGAAGAAGGTAGCCAACGGCGACGACGGCCGGCTGCGCCCCGCCTGGCGTGCCGCCGGCCTATCGCTCCTCGGCGACGTCCGCAGCGCGTACAAGCTCAAGGCTCGTGGCGAGACCGACGAGGCCGGGATCAAGTGGCCGCCCGACTCTCCAATCACCCTGCTCCTGCGCCGTGGGCCAAAAATCGGATCGTGGGCAGAGCTCGAAGGGCAGAAGACGGAGGTCGGCCGCGATGAGAACACGCTCTACGGATCGCTCTCCTTCGGTGAGCCGGGGAACGTGTTTGAGGTCACCAACCTGGACGTTACGGTTGGAACGAACACCGAGCATGCCGAGCGGTTCCACGCGGGCGGCGAGACGAGCGGCGACGGGTTCATCATGACGCCGGAGATGTACCAGCGAGTCCGGCAGCGGGTGGCGAAGCCGCGCAAGCTGACCAAGCGCCAGCGAGTCGCCATCCGAAAGCATGGCAAGTCAAAGTCTGTGAAGTCAGCTATTGCACGCGGCGTGACTGCAGCCACCGTGGACCCGCAACGGGAGCTGCGCGACTTCAACCGTCAGGTGTTTGGCATCCTCTTCGGCATGGAAGCCAAGGGCGCCATGCCAACGCAGCCGGCCCGCCCAATCGTCCCCACCCGGAGCTCCGTGCCGTCTGCCTGGATCAAGCGGGCACGCGACGCCTTTAACGGTGTCTTAAAGGCTGTTCTGAAGGCGGTTGATAATGGCTAAAGACGTCACCCTGTCAATGGGCGGGGACAACCGCGAGGCGGACGACGCGCTCGACAAGACCAGAACCAAGATGGGGCAGACCGGCGAGGCGGCAAAACAGCTCGGCGATGCCGTCCAGCAGGCGAACCGGCAGGCGGCAGCCGCCACGGTCGGCGACGAAGGCCCCGACTTCGGCGGGCTCGGCAAGAGCTCAAAAAAGGCGGCGTCCCAGGTCGAGCGGCTGGGATTCGCTCTCAGCGGTCTCGCCACCGGCCAGGTAGATCTCCATGAGTTCACGATCATTCTGAAGGACGTGACGGGCTCCTTCGGTGCGCTTGCCACCACAGCCGGAAAGGCCGGCGGCGCCGTCGGCGCTCTCGCACCCGTCCTCTCAACTGTGGCCGGGCTCGCCGGACCGATCGGCATCGCGGTCGCTGCCGGATCGGCTCTATTCGCCATTTGGAAGGGCCTCAACCATGCGATCGAGGAAACCCCGAAAAAGCTCGACGAGACCGCAAAACGGCTCGAGTTACTGAAACAGCAGGCCGAGCAAATCGAGGCCGCGCTCGGCCGCGCGTTCGCCCCCAAAGGCGCGGACACCACGACGAACGTTTTCAAGGGTCTACTCGCTACGGCGAACAAGGCCGGACCGTTCGGCGTGCCCGACGTGGGTATCCACGGTGTGATCGAGGCGCTCACGCAGACTCACGTCGAGATGCTGAAGCGACGGGGCGCCAAGCCGTCAGAAGAGAGCGTGGGAGAAATCCGGAAGGATACAGCCAAATTACTCGAAGACGCCGCGGCCGGGCTACTGATGGCGCAAGAGCGAGCTCGCGACCTGTTCCTCCAGATGCATCGGTTCACGGGTAAACCATTCGAGGCCGGCCCCGGCATCGTCGAGGGCGCCGCTCAAGTCCAGAAGCTGTTTGAAGACGCGCGGGCACAGGTGCGCAAACAGGGCAAGGATGAGATAGCCAAAGCGAAGGCCGAGGAGGATCGCAAACGGCAAGAAGAAGAGGACAAGAAGGCTGAGGCGGAAAAGCGTGAGCAGGAGAAGCGAGAGTCCGAGCAACTGGATCAGGCGTTCCGCGACGTGGTCCAGGCAACAAAGGCTGGCCTACCGCTCGAAGCCGTGTTCAACGATTTGACGCAGGCGCTCCGGCAAGAAGGCAGATCGGACGATGGCATCATCGGCGTAATAGAGTCAATCCGCAAACGGCTCAAGGAGCAGGAACAGGGCCTGGCCGGGCTCAATCGCGTGTTCGAACAGCGACTCGATGAGGCACGCGCACAGCATGATCGCGAAGTGGCCGACCGCCAGGCCGAAGAGAAGGAACGGCAGGAGCAAGCTCAGAAGGATCAGGCGGTCATCGCCGACCACTTACAAGAGGTCGTCTCGCTCCTGGAAAAACTCAACGGCGACAAGGGTGCGGCGGCAGAACGGGTCGCGAAGGCGTTCGAGCATATCGGGCTGACACCGGAGCGCGCGGCCGATGATGCCGGCAAAGCCGTCGCGCGAGCCGGAGAGGTGATCGAACAGCAACAGCTCGCTCGCGGTTTTGGCCGTGCCATCCGCACCGCCACGGGCGATCAGGGGTTCGGTGAGCGATTCGCCGAGGAGACCCGCGCCGCCCGAGCCAAGAAGGGTGCAGCCCTCACGCCCGCTGAAGTCAACGACATTCGCAAGGGCCTGCGCGACCAGATCCGCACCGATGCGAAAGAGGAGTTCGACGCCCTCAAAGGTTCGCAGGCCAAGCGACGTCAAGAAGCGGCCGAGGAAAAGGGAGCCCCTCTCGGGCCCAAGGAGCTGGCTGATCTGGCGCGCAAAGACGCCGAGGAGCGCCGAGACCTCGCCAAGAAGTTCGGACCGATCGCCCCCGCACCGCCTGCAGGCGATCGAGGGCAGCGACTCCGCCGACCAGCCGAAGAGGGCCCCGATTCCTTCGACACCAGAGTACGCGAGGCCGTCCGCGCGTTCCGCGAAGAGCACGGTGTCGGTCCAAACGCGAGCGACTTGGAAGAACTGAAGAAAAACGTGCTCGATGAAGTCCTGGCTGGCCTGGGGGAAAAGCAAACCCAGCGGCGAGAAAAAATGGAAGTAGCACGCGGGCGCCCACTGAACCCCGCAGAAAAGGCGCGACTCGATCGGCAGGAGGAGTTTGAACGCGCCGCGCTGGCCTTGAAAAAGCCGAGTGAAACCGACGCGGAACAAATCAAGGACAAGGTAGGCGACGGGACCGACGCGGCGCGGGAGGCAGCACAGAATTTTGCGGCTCTCGCCAACACGATGGTCGGAGGGTTTGCCCAACTTGCCGCCGCGATAGTGAGTATGGGCGATGTCGCCGTGGGCGCAGGAAACGCACTAGAGGACATCCGCGCACAGATTCCGGGGCCGGGAACCATGAGGTAAGAATGCTATCGATCGCCCTGGACGGAACGCAGATTAACGTCAACGGCCAGCTCGGATCGGCCGGCGTTGTGTATGTCAAAGATGTCAAACTCACTCACTCCAAGACGGGCCGACGCCTCCGCTTCGTCGAGCTCATCTCCGAACACACGCCGAGCTTCCCGAAGCGGGCTCGCATCGAGCTCTACGATACCAGCAACCGCACGGACCCCTCGCCGACACCACCGGGTGTCCGCCGGTTCTTTGGCTATGTGAGCGAGATCAAACCGCGAGGGCGATGTGTCGAGTACACCTGTGATGACCCACTGCAGCGGCTGCATGAGGCAATCGCTGTGGATACGGATGGGGCTCCACGTCTCGTGCTCAATGCTCGCTTCGACGAGTACGACTTCCCCGACTCGCTCGCCAACACCTATCGCCCCGACTTCCCCGCGTACCGGGTGGCCGAAATCTGGCGGCAGCTGCTCGAGCTCCACGAGGCCGCGATCCGCACCGTGTGCCCCGGCCTGCCCGTGGGCGACCTCTGGCGGAAGGACCTGGCCGACGCGGACGGCAATGGAGATACGGCGGACATGCTCGACTTCATCACGGTTTGGAACCCCGTGCCAGCTCTGCACGAAGACATGAAATTCGAGCCGGAGCACCTCGTGTTCGAAGAGCAAACGCTTGCTGACGCCTTCAGCCAGCTGCTTGAGATGACCCCGGCCTGGGAGCTACAGTTCGACCCCGAAACGCTACTCTTCCGTTGGTTGCTCCGCACGCGACCGGAATCGGGCAACGACCCCATGCCGGCAGAGACGCGGACGCTGAACAAGATCAACGACCCCGACGCGGATTTCCGCCGCCCGGTCCTCTCGAAGGAGTTGGGGCAGTCAGCACAGGATCGCTGGACCCGAGTCGAAATCATCGGGCCGCTCGAACAGGTCGAGGCAACATTGAAGCAGAGCACGGGTGACCTGATCGAGGATTGGGATCACGCCTATGAGGCTGCCGCCAGCTGGTCGATTTTCGACACCCGAAAGAACGCGAACATCGCCGCGACCAACCCCTACTGGCGAGTGTACCGTCAGTACAAGATCGCCGACCCAGAAAAGCGGCGGATCGCCCGCTCGATCCGTGAAGGGATCTGGGTTCCCGGTTTGCCCGGAGTGCCCGAGCCCGGTCAGTTCTCAGATCATCGATTCACCGAGTATTTCACCTCCAACCACTTCCGCACACACCGCCCAACCCTCACGGCAAAATTCACGATTGAGGGGAGATCAGGATGGTTCAACGTCCCCGCGCGGTTCGACCTCCTGAGCGGGCTGGCGATCGCCGTGAACCCACTCGTGCTCGGCGACATCCGCGACCCGGCGACAACCTTCGCTAAACCCGACGATGTAGCTCTCGCCTACGCATACCTCTCGGCACCAGTGCTCGCCTCGTACCCGGTCACCCCGGGCACCTATGCGGGCACCGCGTATACGACTGCTGGCGTCGAGCGGACGGTCCGGTTCTATGAACAGGACTTCTTCTCCCCCGCTTCGCAGCGAGTGAATTACCAGCGACTCGCCAAGGCCCTCTGGCGCACGCGGGGAGACCTGATCTTCTCCGGCTCAATCGTCGTGCACGGCATCGACTACAGCTTCGAGGGTTTCAACGTCGCGCGGCAGGAAAACTACGGCCGGCTGAACCTATCCGGGCTTGACGACACCGGAACGCCGGCCACGACCGGCTGGGAGGCGATGGACGCGCCCGTGCAGGAAGTCGAGTATGACTACGGACAGAACCGCACCACCATCTCGTTCAACAGCGATTGGGCGGACTTCGTGTTCGGCGACTTCGCGAGTCTCAAAATGCGAGTCAAAGCAGCCGCCGACCAGGGGAAAATAGTGCTTGCCCGCTTCTGGTCGGAGCTCGGAGGCCGGCCAGGCGTGTACGATCCTGGAATCGACCTACTGTTGGGAGAGGCGACTCGCATCCAATTCGACCCGTTCAATCCGCTTGGTTAATACGGAGCTGCCCTTTGCAGGGACGCGTGTCACAGAGGTTGTTGAAGGCCGAACCCGAGCGAAGCGTCGCGGACGGTTCGATGCTTGGGGCACTACGAAGACCCCGGAGCGTTCTCCGCCGGCTCGCGCACCTGTTCGAGCAGGAATCTCACACGGACGGGGCGCTGGAATGGCCCGAGCTGCGCGGCGATCAGTGGACCTGGATCAAGCGGTTTCGATACGTCGCACGGTTCGCCAGGTACGCCCTGAAATATTACGTCGGGTTCCTAGAGGCATCCGAAGTCCTGGGAGTGGGCGATTGGGACACGTGTGGCCAGCTCGCCTGGGACCGTTACCAGGCTGCATGCACCAATGCAGCCAACTGGTCAAACAACGGCCTACCCCCCGGGGTCGGGTGGGACCGAGGTTATCGCTACACCGACAAAAACACCGGCATTTCGCGAGCAGTGCCGGACGTTGCTCAATGGAGCGAAAACTACTGGTTTCATTCTCCGGGCACCACGGATCAATGGGCAGAACTTGGCACGGCGTGCTCGGCTCTGATATTGCCCCTCAAACCGCACCGAAATCTGCGTGCCACCTATGGTGTTTACCTCGTCCGTGTGACGATGGCGAACGCGCTCACTTCCGATCCCGATCCCATGCCGCCCGGTTCCACGACCGGAAGCGTCTTCAGGCGGAATAAAGAGGAACCACCGGAGTCTCTGGTCGGCACCTTCAACCTTGGCAGCATCCGGATCTGCTACGGCTTGTCGGATGGTACGAGCCGGTCAGTTCTCAGAGATATGCTCTCAGGCAATGACAGTGTGATGACAATGGGAAGTGTGCCGATTGGTAACTTCCCTGTCGTATTTGAGTCTGCGGTGCCCACTAGCCTCGCGGCGCGGACCGATGCTCAATATTTCTACTTGGGGTTCCGGCCCGATCCGTTGTGCCCCGCCGCGAAACCATTCGCGGCGAATCCGGCGCCAGGTCCTCAGCCCCCCAATTTTGCATACTTTTATTTCGACTTCGGTGCACCCTTGGCTTGCGCCACGGTCTCGCGCATCGACTTCCTGGGCAGGTCGGGTACCGTGATCGCCACATGGCCATAGGAGACCCGCCTCATGAGCGTCAGTACGGCTCTTCTGAAGGACGTGATTCGGCTCTACCGGCGGAGCCGCTCCCAGCAGACGGTCTGCCGTCAGCTGCCGCAGCTCTACACGGACATGGAGAACGGCCGCGAGGCCAACCAGTGGGTGGAAATCCAGAGCCCGGACATCGGCCTGCCGCCCCCCGCCACGCCCTAAACCCCCACACTGCCGCCCCCCCTCTCTCTAGCGACAGCAAATCGCCGTTGACGAGCGAGACCACGGCCAGGCGGCGCAGCGACTCGGCCGAGGCGAAACTGTTGCGCACCGCGACGTGCCGCCGGCTGCCCGCCGGCCAGGGAGGGCCTTTTCACCGCCCCTTAAAAGCTGGTTTGGGGCCGGGTTGAAACGGCCGCCGGGTGGGGGGTGGATTCTCATTTCCGACGCTCATAATTCTCATTTCCGCCGGCCGGCTACAGCGGCGGCGGCCGCCCGCGCCGCGTGCCGCGCCGAGCGTGCGCGCAGCCCGGCGTGGACCGCTCCGGCCGCCAGCAACAACCCCAGGCCGCCCACAACGCCCCAGGGCACCCACGGTTCAAGCTCGGGCGGCAGCGTCAACGCAGATGGCGCCGGCTGCGGCGCCGCGCCGGCCAGATACCGCTCGACGCTGATACGCGCCGGCACGCCCGCCGGCATGGCGTGCGCCACCTGCGCGCGGACCCGCTCCGTCCAGGCGTCGCGGTCGCCGCCATCGTCGCGGGAACCGGCCAGCCGTGCCGCGGTCGCCGCGGGAACCGCCACCGCAACCGTGATGCTGTGCGGCGTCCCGGCCAGCTCCTCGCCCTCCCCATCGCTCGGCCGCTCCTCGGGAGCGGCCGCCGACGCGACGAGCGGATGGCTCGGTGCAGCGGCAGCACTGTGCTCCGGGTCGAGCTCGACCGCGGTGTTCGCACGCACGGCTGCCCGCTCCTCGGGGGCCAGCGCCGCCGCGGTCACGATCGGCTGCGGACGGTCCGCAGACACGGTGTCGCTGCCGCGCGCCCGCGCTGGCTCCAGTTCCACGTTCACCGTCACGAGAGCGTCGGGGATGTAACGCAGCACGCCGCGGATCTTCTCCGCATAGTGCTCCTCGAACGCCTTGATGCGAGCCAGCACGTCGTCGCCGTCTGGGTCGTCGGCGCCGAGCCCGACGAACGCTTTGCCGTTCAGGTCAACGACCGTGACGCGCTCCGGCGAGAGATTGGCGATCGAGCCGGCCACGATGTGGCGGATCTCGCGGATGCGGTAGGCGGGCAGCTCCCGGCCGCCACGCGTCCGGATTGCGACCGTGCCCCGGATGTCGCTCGTTCCGCGCAGCCCTTGCGGTGCCGAGCGGTCGACTAGCACGTTGGCCGACTCGATCTCCGGCATCTGCTCGATAATCTGCGCCAGGAACTTCTGCCGGGCCAGTTCCCAGCGGCGGTCGTCCTGGCTCGCCGATCCCCACCAGCTCGTCTGCTCGACCGCCTGGTCGAACGCGGCGTAGAAGCTAGCGGGGAGCACCTGGCGCTTGGCGAGTGCCGCCGCGTACTGCGCGACCTCGGAGCGCGGGATGCGCAGCCGCGTTCCGTCCACCCGGAAACCGGTGAGCCCCTCGGCCTCGAGCGCCTGGCAGAACGATCGCAGTTGGGCGTCGTTGAACTGCTGCCCGCCGAGCAGGTACACGGAAGCGTCGTCGCGGGGCATCCAGGCCCAGCAGGCGATACCGGCCGCAGCGAGCACCGCACAGGCGAGCGCCGCGCGGTGCACCTCGGGGGCAAGCCG
>JBGPMX010000002.1:0-35895 GCA_041487215.1 Planctomycetia bacterium
CATGGTGCTGAAGAACTGCTGCGCGAACTCGTTCAGCTCGTCCTTCGCCACCTTGCCGTCCGCGTTCTTGTCGTTCTGCTTGATCCACGCCGCTCCGTTCTCGGGGGGCGTGAAGCCGCCGCCCGGCCCGCCCGCTCCGCCTCCAGGCCCGCCAGGACCACCCGGCCCGCGGGCCGCCTTGCCGTTCGCGGGAGGACCGGCCTGCTTGGTTATCTCGGCTTTGACCAGCTCAGGGGCGGGAGCCTTCTCGACCTTGTATTTTTCGGCGTCCGCCTTGGCGATCCGGTTCAGCGCCTCCTCGTTGCCGGGCGCGTTGATCACGGCCGACACATTCTCGACGATCCGCGCCCCCGCCTTGAGCCCCTCCTTGATCTCGACGAGCTTGTCGTTGGTTACACCGGTCACCACGCGGCTCAGCACGGGCGGCTCTCCCTTGCTCGGCACGATGTACGCGTAACTCTGCCCTTCCCGCTCCACGATGCCCTGGACGGGCACCGCGACGACGTCGATGACCTTGTCCGCCAGGATGTCCACCTCGGCGGTCATGCCCGGCTTGAGCCCCTCGACCCGTTCGCCGATCGCGACCATGACGGTGTAGACCTGGACGCCGGTCGAGAACCAGCTCTGGGAGTCGGAGGTCGTCGCAACGCTGCGCACCGTGCCGTTGAAGTAGTCGTCCGGAACGGACTCGACACGCACCCGGGCCGTCTGGCCGGGGTGAACATGGCTCACGCGCGCCTCGTGCACCTTGACGTTGACCAGCATCGAGTCGAGATCGGGGATGCGAATGATCTTCTGCCGTTCGCGGACCTGGGCGCCCTCTTCGATCTGGACCGTGGGGGGGCCGCCGCGACTGGAGCTCGGATCGTTCGCGTACACCACCATGCCATCGGCGGGGGCGTACATGGTGCACTTGTCCAGCTGCTTCTGGAGCTTCTCGAGCGTCCTCTCTTCCGTTTCTGTGGTGAGCTTCTGGGCGAGCATGGCGGCCTCGGCCTGCGCCTCTTTCGCCGTCGCCTGGTTCTGCACGCGGTCGAGCGCCCGCTTGGCCTCATCGCGCTTGCTGGTGAAGTCCTTCTCGGAGCGGTTCTTGGTGTACTGGTCGAGCACGCGCAGCTCTTCCTTCGCCATCTCGAGTTCGTTCTTGCCCTGTAAGACGGAGAGCCGGTCCGCGTCGACCTCGCTGGCCGACACGTACCCCTTCTGGCCAAGCCGCACCGAGTCCTTCCAGCGCTCCTCGGAGCGTTTCAGCTGCTCCTCGGCGATGAGGATCTTGCCGGTGTCGGTGTTCCGTTCCTTGACGTAGTCCCCCTTCAGGTACTTTTCCAGGTCGATCGCGGCGAGCGCCTGATCGATCTCGGCTTTCTTGATATCGCTCTCGTTCTGGCTGCGGGTGATGTCGAGATCGGTCTCGGCCTTGGTCAGGGCCGCCCGTGCCTGCTCGACTTTGATCTGTTGCTGAATGCTCTGGTCACGCAGGCTCGCCGAATCGAGCTCGACGAGCTTCTGCCCCTTCTCGACCTGGGTTCCCTCCTTCTCAATCCAGATGATTGTCGTGGCGTACTGGCCGGCCGCGCGCGCCTCGACCTCGCAGGCGAGATCCGTGTTCTTACCCGACTCGAGCGCTCCGCGCTCGGTGACCAGGATGTCCAGGTCCTGGCGTTTCACCTCGTGGAAGATGAGCCCTTCGGACGAGCTGCCGCGGCCCGGCCGGTTTGCCCACGCCAGGGCGCCGATCGCCAGAATCGCCACGATGACGCCGCTCACGAGCAGGGTCTTGCGACGACTGCGCCGAGCTGTGAGGGCTGCGGGAGAAGCGGGCGGCGAGTGTTCCAGGGAGAGAGCCTGCGACATAGCACATTGCCCTTTGCGATCGAAGGAAGACCAGCGGACGTGGCCGAGCGAGCGGTTAAGCACACCGGGCAAAACGATCGGCGGGCCCACAACCGCTGCCGCGCCAACGGCGTAACCGGTGTCCCGGGCCCCGTTTCTATTGAGCGCCCTTCCGGTCCGGTCTGCTGCGTGAAAATCGGAAAATCTGCGCCGCACCGCTCCCGCGCCGTGGTCCAGGCGCAGGCGGCAGTGAGCCGTCGGCAGGCCGAGCGACCAACTATTATACGAACTCGGCGGGGGGCTTTGCACGGGAAATCACCCCACGGTACTGGGTCAGTTTGGCTGATACCCCCGGCTTCCCCCCCTTGCTAAGGGGGGGGACAAGGGGGGGTCGTTCCTCAAACTGACCCAGTACCCACCACACGCCCCGATCTTGCAAAACCTAGCGAGAGGCATACAATGACGCCCGCCGTGGGATCATGGATTGATCTCGGACATGCCGTTCAAGGAGGACCGGCGATGGCAAGCACCATCAACATGGCCCAGGCTCTGCTCGAGCAGGGCCGAGCCCTCTGGGAGCAGGATCGCTACGACGAGGCCACGCAGGTCCTCTCCCGCCTCCTTCGCCTCCGCCGCATCCCGCGCGGCATTGCCGAGCGTGCCCAGTTCTACCTGGGTGATATGCACCTCGCTCAGGGACACTACCCGAAAGCGCGGCGCCATCTGGCCGCGGCCATCGCCACGGGCACCGATTGCGGGGAGACGCATTTCCTCATGGCGCGGGCGCTCGACTGGGACGACGAGGGGGATCCGCATAGCGCCTACGACCACTACCGGCGGGCCACCGACCTGGACCCCGGCCAGCCGCTCTATTCCAGTTCCTACGCGCTCATGCGCATCCGGCAGCGCAAGAACCGCTCGGCCGCAGCCCTCACGCGCCTGCGCGACGCCTTCGGCGCCGACCCGGACGATCCCGACATCGTGTACAACTATGTCTGCGGGCTGATGGACCTGGGGCGATCCACGGAGGCCGAACTGGCGCTGCGTCGCGCCCGCAAGACCTGGCCGGGTCACCCCATGTTCGAGGAGCTCTGGTACGACCTGCTCACCGCGCGGGGGATGTTGCGGTGTGCGCCGGGCGGCGCGCTTCCGGCGCCGCCGCCGCCGCGACCCGCCGCGGACCAGCCGGTCCTGCTGCCGTTCCCGGGGCTCGCCAAACGAGCGCCGGCGCCCGCGGCGCTGCGACCGAACGCGCGGCTCCGCACCGCGCTCGAGACGCTCGGCGCTCGCGACGTCGCCCGCCTGGGGCGCATACTCGGCATTCCGGCCACGGGCAGCACCGCCGAACAGCGCGATCGCATCCGCCGGGCGCTGCTCAACCCCAACACGCTCCGGACCCTGGTGCAACGGCTCTCCGTGGACAGCCGGCGCCTGATCCGCTCGCTCCAGGAGTCCGGCGGCATGGCGCGCAAGCGGCTGCGCGGCGACGGGCCGGCCGCCCACCGGCCGCACTTCGCCGCCGCGCCGACCCTGGACTCGCTCGACGAACTGCGTCGCACCGGGCTCGTCTTCCCGACCCACGCGGCCTCGGAACGCGAGCGGTTCATGATCCCGAGCGACCTGCGCAAGCTGCTCGGCGAGGCCATGGCCTAGGCTCTCGTTGTTTCCACAGATCTCGCGCCCCGTAGCTGTCTTCGACCCCCGGTTAAGTTCGGCGCGGGTCTCCCGAGCGACCGCTGCGAGGATACAAGGTCTCCGCTGCGCCCCCGCCCCGCCCCCCTGCCAAGAAGTGTTGAGCGTCCCACAGAACCGTTCAAGCGTTCAACCGGTCAACAGTTCAACCGACCCGCACATTGCCGTCGTTGCGACACGCGGCGATAATGCCAGACCTCATCCATCCCTGGCCTCGCCCTTTTTGGAGAACATGCCCATGCGATGCTCCCCCGCAGCCCTGCTGGCCGGCTCGCTCATGGCCGGGGCCCTCCTGCTCCACCCGGCGCACGCCGGCGAGCTCGCCGTTCTCTCCGTGAAGACGTGGGAGGACTTCGTTCCCAAAGGCAAAGAGGTGGACGCCATCTACGGCGACATCGTGCTGCGCAACGACAAGATCGTTGTCGTGATCGCCAACCCCGTCCCCGGCCGCCACGCGAACATGACGGTGCGTGATGTGGGGGGGAGCGTCATCGACCTGACGCTGCGCGACCATCCCAACGATCAGCTCAGCGCGTACTATCCCGGCGCGCGGCGGTTCCCCTACCAGCTTGCCACGGTCTCGGCACAGGGGCATGCCGCCACCAATCCGGCGGCCGAGACCGCGCGGGACGGCGACAACATCTCGCTCAGCGCGTCGAACGGCAAGCTGCCGGGCGAAGTCGGCGCGGGCCAGGCGGTGTTGCGCGGGGACGTGATCGCCCTCGAATGCCTGGCCCCCGCCACGGTGGACCGTCCCGAGGTGCGGCTCACCTACACGCTCCGCGAGGGGCAGGACTTCGTCGAGATCCGCAGCGAGTTCCGCAACACCGCTGAGAAGCTGCTCCAGCTCGCGCCGGTGGACGATTTTCGCGCGGATCGCACCTTCCAATCTTCCCCTCCGGGCGAGACCGACCTGGTCTGGGCCTACGATAAGTGGTGGGGACAGGCCTACGGCGTGGTCGCGCCCGAAACCGCCATGCGGCTGTCGGGCAGCCCGGCCGAGCCACGCGTGATCGAGTTCCTCAGTGGCGGCAAGCTCACCCGCGAGCTGGCTCCCAGCCAGACGCTCACGCTCGAGCGCCGCTTCTTTGCCGCACGCGATCTGATCGCCGTGCGCGCCGCCGCGGCACGGCTGCACGGCGACGCCGACCTCTACCCGCACCGGCTCGCGATTCAGGACGCGCGCGGCGAAGCGATCCGCGACGCCGACGTGCAGCTCCTGCTCGATGACAAGCCGTACGGCCACGCGCGGACCAACGAGGACGGCCAACTCCTCATGGAACTGCCCCCCGGTCGCTACCAGATCGAAGTCCAACCGCTCGGGCGAAGCGCCAAACTGGACTTTGTCGTCAACCCGGGCCGGCCTCGGACCGAGCAGCCGCTGCCGATCCAATTCCCCGCCGCACCGCGGGTGGTCGCCGAGATCCGCGACGCCGACGGCAAGCCGATTCCGTGTAAGGTCCAGTTCGTCGGCGTCGACGGGACGCCGAACCCGTACTTCTTCCACGAGACCGGTGAGCACGCCGTGCACAACCTCTACTATGCGCACGACGGCCGGTTCACGCAGGAGATCCCGGCGGGCACCTATGACGTGCTGGTGAGCTACGGGCCCGAATACGACGCGGAGAAGCTGCGCATCGTCGCCAAAGCCGGTGAAGATGTGCCGCTCCGCGCGACGCTGCGCCGCGTGGTCCAGTCCCCCGGCTGGGTCTCCGCCGACTTCCACAGCCACTCGAGTCCGTCCGGTGACAACGTCTCCAGCCAGCGTGGCCGGGTGCTCAACCATCTCTGCGAGCAGATCGAGTTCGCACCATGCACCGAGCACAACCGGCTGGACACGTACGTCCCGCACCTGAAGGCGCTCGGCGTGGAAGACCGCATGGGGACCTGCACCGGCATGGAGCTGACCAGCGTGCCGGGCACCGTGAACCACCAGAACGCGTTCCCGCTGGTCATGAAGCCGCGCACGCAGGACAACGGCGCGCCGGAGCGGGACCTGGACCCCGAGGTGCAGATCCGCCGGCTCGCGCTCTGGGACAATAAGTCCGACAAGCTCGTGCAGCAGAATCACCCGGATATGGGCGAGGTTTTCTTCGACCGCGACGGCGACGGCGTGCCGGACGGCGGGTTCAAGGGGATGTTTGAGTACCAGGACGTCATCGAGGTGCATCCGCATTGGGACGTGCTGAGCATGCAGCCGTTCCGCAAGGCGACCGACAACCGCACGAAAATCACACTCGCGTACAACAATTCGATCTTCAACTGGCTGCAGCTGCTCAACCAGGGGCGGCGCATTCCGGGCGTGGTGAACAGCGACGCGCACTACAACTTTCACGGGGTCGGCTGGATCCGGAATTACGTGAAGTGCGCGACCGACGATCCGCCGAAGATCGATCCGCTGGACATCGTGCACGCGGCCGAGCACGGGCACATCGTGCTCACGAACGGCCCGTACCTGGAGGTGACGCTGCTCGAGGGGGACGCCACGGCCGCGGCCGGCGGCTCGCTCGCTACGCCGCGACGCCAGGCGATCCCCGGCGACGAGATCGCGCTACCCGGCGGTTACGCGACCCTGCACGTGCGGGTGCAGTGCCCGAACTGGTTCGATATCGACCGCGTCCAGGTGCTGCAGAACGGCCGCAAGGACGCGAAACTCAACTGGACGCGCTCCTCGAACGCCGACGCGTTCTCGAAGGACGTGGTGCGCTTTGAGCGGCGGATTCCGCTCGAGTTCCGCGAGGACACGCACGTGATCGTGGTCGCCACCGGCGAAAACCTTCAGCTCGGACCCATCATGGGGCCCGAGCACGGCCGCGACCATCCCACGGCCATCTCGAACCCGATCTACGTGGACGCCGACGGCGGCGGCTTCAAGCCGAACGGCGACACGCTCGGCCACCCGCTCCCGGTCAAGGGCGGCAAGAAGGTCGAACCGTAGGCGTGCAAGCGTGCAAGCTCCGGCGGGGGTAAATCAGCGCGCGACTCCGGCGCAGGTAAGTTCCCGCCGCTCGCTTTGCTGCTCTCGTGCATCACGCTTGATCTCGCCCCATGGCGCGGCTCAAATAGTCGTGACTCTTTCTCCCCCGGAGGACCCGCGATGCGCTGCCCCCGCCTGTCTGCTGCTCTCCTCTTCCTGCTTGTCGCCTGCGCGGTAACCGCCCGCGCCGGCGAGTCGTCCGACCCGCTCTTTTACGACTACGCCGCGATCCAGAAGCTCGCCTCGGATGGGCTCACTGCTGCGGCGGCCGGCACCTACGAGGTCTGGCTCTGGGGCAAGGGCCCGGAGCTGGCCATCACGATCGGTGAAACCGAGCTCAAAACCAAATCGGAACGCTTCGGCTGGCAGCACGCCGGACAGGTCAAGCTCGACCCCGGCCAAAAAGCCGCCGTGAGGCTGCCGGGTGAGGCAACCGCGGAGAATCTCACGAACATACCGGGCTACCTGGCGCTGTCGCCGCGCGCGGATTTCGATCCCAAGCGCACCCCGCTCGGCGCCGTGCGCACCCTGTACGACGGCAGCGGCTTCCAGCCGTCCACGTCCAAAGACGAATGGCTCAAGCGCCGCGAGGCGCTGCGCCGCCAGATCCTGATCAGCACCGGCATGTGGCCCATGCCCCCCCGAAGCCCGCTCCACGCTCAGATCTACGGCAAGCAGGTGCGCGACGGCTACACCATCGAGAAGGTGGTGCTCGAAACGTTCCCGAACTTCTACCTGAGCGGCAACCTGTACCGGCCCGCCCCGTGGGTGCCGGCCCAGAACGACACGGCGGACCTGAAGGCGCGCAAGGACGCCTGGGAACAGAACCGCTCGGCCGAGAAGAAGCCCGGCATCCTCTGCCCGCACGGCCACTGGCGCGACGGCCGGTTCGAGCCCGAGGTGCAGCGCCGCTCGAAACAACTCGCACGCATGGGAGCCGTGGTCTTCTCGTACGACATGGTCGGCCGCGCGGACTCGAAGCCGTTCGGCCACGAGTTCCTCGATCCGCAGCTCGACCTCATGGGCTTCAGCCTGCTCGCGCTCCAGACCTGGGACTCGATCCGCGCGCTGGACTTCCTCACGTCGCTCCCGGACGTCGACACCGATCGGGTGGCCTGCACCGGCGCGTCCGGCGGCGGCACGCAGACGTTCATCCTGTCGGCCATCGACGACCGCGTGCGGGTGGCGGCGCCGGTCGTTATGGTGTCGCAAGACATGCAGGGAGGCTGCGCGTGCGAGAACGCCTCGGGGCTGCGCATCGGCACAGACAACAGCGAAATTGCGGCCCTGTTCGCGCCCAAGCCGCAGATCTTCGTCGGCGCGCACGACTGGACATGGGAGTTCATGACCAAGGGGTTCCCGGAGATCCAGGCGACCTACAAGCTGTTCGACGCGGCAGACCGGGTCGAGGCTGACGTCTTCGACTTCCCGCACAACTACAACCAGACCAGCCGCGAGCGGGTGTACGCATTTTTCGCCAAGACCCTGTTCGCCATCGACCCGGCCCTGAGCAAGGAGATGCCGGTCGAGCCCGAGGCGTTCGAGACGATCTCCACCTGGGATGCGGACCACCCGCGGCCGGCTAACGCTGTGGACGCGGCGGGCCTCAAGAAGTACCTGGCCGGGATGGTGGCCGAGCAGGCGCTCGAGTTCCGCCCCACCACCAAAGAGGCGTGGGGCTCGAAGCGGCAGGAGCTGGCCGACGCGCTCGCACACCGGCTCGCGCTGAACGTTCCCGCTCTGCGCGTCGAGAAGGGGGTGATTGACCAACGAGACAACGTCACCGAGTTGCGTTTCGGTGCCGGCCCCACGCCCCGAGTCCGCGGCTTGCTGTTCGCCCCCCCCGACGGCAAAGAGAAAACGCGCACCCTGGTCGTTCACCCGAACGGCGTTGCCGGCCTCATGGGCGACGACGGCAAGCCGGCTCCGCTCGTGAAGGACCTGCTCGCACGCGGCCAGACGGTGCTCGTGATCGACCCGTTTGGGATCGGCGGCAACACGAATCCGTTTGCCGCGGCGGCGACGCAAAGCGTCGCGCAGTTTTCCTGCTACAACCGGACCACGGCGGCCGAGCGTGTACAGGATATCGTCCGGGCGCTCGGACTGCTCGCCGAGGCAGGAAAGGAAGTCCATCTGGTCGGTCTCGGCTCGGCCGGCCCGCTCTGCCTGATCGCCCGCACGCAGACCCCGTTCGTAGCACGGACGATTATCGACGCCAACCAGTTCGACTATCGAGCGGACTCGGACCTGACGGCCGACCAGGTGCTGCCCGGCATCGTGCGGCTGGGCGGCCTGCGCGCGGTCGGGTGCCTGGCCGCGCCCGGCCGCCTGGCGCTCTACAACACCGGCAACGGCCTGGACACGAACTGGATCGAGGAGGCGTACCGCATTGAAGGAGCCGAGAGCAAGCTGATCATTGCCCGAGGCGAGGCGAGCCCCGAGCAAATCGTGGGCTGGCTGAGCGAGTAGCTGGCACGACGACACCTGCGCTTTCCCGTTCACGTGTTGCCCATGCGCGGTCCGCTCGAGGGCGGAGAGCGGAGGGCCAGCACCGTCTGAGAGATCAGGTGCGCGCGATCTCGTTTCCGTCGTACCGAGATCCTTCGCTACGCTCGTGCCTCGCTCCGCTCAGGATGACATGCCTTCACCCGTCAATCGAAGAGTGACAGAGTACTAGTCTAGCGGACTGAGTTTTATCCGGTGGTCGGGGCATTGCATCCGGGGCGGTGAGGGGGCCATGGTCGAATGGGTCGCGGATCACGAGGGCCTGGTCGCGGCTCTGTTCGCCCTCTCGACGGCGCTGTTCTTCGCAAGCCTGCTTGGCCTCCCCATTCTGATCGTGCGCATACCGGCCGATTATTTCACGCGCAAGACGCCGCCCCCCTCGAGCTGGCGCGGGCGGCACCCGGCTGTGCGGGCCGCGATCCTGGTCGTGAAGAACGTTCTGGGTGTTCTTTTCGTACTGGCCGGGATCGCCATGCTGTTCTTACCGGGCCAGGGAATTCTGGCGATCTTGATTGGCATCACGCTGCTCAATTTCCCCGGCAAGCGGGCACTCGAGCTGCGTATCGCGCGGAGCCGGCCCGTGTTGCGCGCGATCAACTGGATCCGTACCCGATCGCACCGCCCGCCGCTTCAGGTGCCGCACGAAGCGGAGCGGTAGCGCGCTGCGAGCGCAAGAGCGTTCGGCCCGGGTCGTTTAACCGCAAGCCGCAGGAGACTGCTGAAAAAGGGACCCGATGTGATCTGAACTGCGCAGGCGTTGCACGCCGAAGCCCAGTCATCGCAGCAAGCAGCGCCTTTTTCAGCAGTCTCCGCAGGCGTGCGCGCGGCGAGACCCTATGGTGTGGCCTGATGAAAAGGCGACCCGATGGAAACGCGCACGCCTGCGGCTGGCGGTTAAACGATGTACCGCGTCGCACCGATTACCCCGGGGCGGCGCGCATGTCACGCCGCCGGCGGTCGGCGGAACGGCCCGCTCGCGCCCCGCTCACTCCCCCGCAGCCTGGGCTGCCAGCGACACACAGACAATCTCCTTGTCGTTCCGCGCGTACACCGAGCGATGTGCAAACGCGGGGTGCGACCACACCACGTCGCGGCCCATCGCGCCGCTGGTCGGCTCCAGCAGGTGGGTGCGGCTGATCTCGTCGTAGCCCCGCGGCGTCAGCCGCGCGATGATCAGGTCTCCCTTCTCGTTGGGCAGGAAGAACCGGTCCCCCTGCTTCACGATGAACGCGTTCGCCCAGCGATCGTTCTGACTGCCGGTGGCTCCGGTCGCCGCCAGCGATTCCCAGATCCGCTCACCGGTCTCTTCCTTTAAGCAACGCAGCTGGCCGTAGCTGCACACCCCGTAGATGTACCCCTTCTCGATGAACGGAGTGCAGATGATTGCGTGCAGCTTGTCCGTTTTGCGCTCGCTCTGGCTCGTCCCCTGCCAGAGTACAGTGGCGCCAGGTTTTTGCGGGTCGAGCCGGAGCATGATCGGGCCGTTGTAGAACGAGGTGAAGAACAGGTAGTCCCCGTCCTTGCGCGGTGTGGGAATCGTCAGGCCCGCCTTCACCGCAAACGGCTGGGACCAGTACTCCTTGCCCGTCTCGGGATCGAGCGAGTGGATCGCCTCGGGGTCCCAGACGATGAGCTGCCGCCGGCCTCCCGCCTGGAAGATCATCGGGGGAGCGTAGCCCGGTTCCTTGGCGGAGATGGCGTGCCAGATCTCCTTGCCCGTGTCCGTGTCGAACGCCACGACGGTCGTCCCCTTGCCGCCGACCAGCACAATCAGCTTCCGGCCGTCGATGAGTGGCTGCGACGAGAACCCCCACATCGGCGCCTCGACGTGGTAGTCCTTCTTGAGCTCGCGCGACCAGGCGATGTTGCCGTCCTCGGCGTCGAAGCAGAACAGGTTCCCCTCGGCGCCGAGCGTGTACACCTTGCCGTTGTGAACGACCGGTGTCGACCGCGGCCCGGACGGGTAGCTGATCGTGTAAGGACATTCGTACTCGTGCTGCCAGACGACCTGGCCGTCCGCGTCGTTGAGGCAGAGCACCCGCTCGACGCCGGGAATCGTGCCGCGCTGGAAGACGGCCTGACCCGTGGGGTTCCGCGCCCCCTCGGAAAGCATCCGATCGGTCAGGAACACGCGATCGCCGGCCACGGCAGGCCCGGCATAGCCGGCGCCGATCGGTGTCCGCCAGCGCACGGCGGGGCCGTCCGAGGGAAACTTCTCGATAATGCCCGTCTCGCGCCACACACCGTCGCGCTGTGGACCGAGCCACTGCGGCCAGTCGTCGGCCTGCGCCGCGTGCCGTGTGACCACCGACGCGATCAGCGCCAGACCGACAACCCATCGCCTTAGTCGTCCGGGCGTATCCCTCGCGGCGTCGCGACGCGACAACGCTATGCCTCGTTCGGTGCTGTCTGGTTCGGCGCGGGTCTCCCGACCCCGCCGCCCTAGGGACCGAAGGTCTCCCGCAATGCGGGGAGACCGTTGAGCGGCGGGGTCGGGAGACCCGCGCCGAACAGCGGCGGGGTCGGGAGACCCGCGCCGAACGGCGAGCGTGACACACGCCGCAAGTCGTCTGAGTGCGCCGGGCCTGGTGGCGACACCAGGCGGCGAGAGACGTCGCGTGGTGCCTGGTGCCTCGTTGTGGGCCATGATCGGTCCTTTCAATGGCTTCTGGAGCAGCGGAAGATCATGGAGATTAGTGGCGCGGCGGCAAAATCGCAATGCGGCCCCGTCGTGCCGTGCGGCTGGCCTGTTACTCCGTCACTCATTCGATGCATAGGTGAAAGCGTGTCATCCTGAGCGGAGCGAGGTACGAGCGCATCGAACGATTCACCGGCTGGGCCTCTGCGATCAACCACCGAGGGCGCTTGCTCTGTCATCCTGAGCGGAGCGAGGTACGAGCGCATCGAAGGATCTCTGTGACGAAGAATTCGCCGCTACGCAATCACGGCCGACGCGTACGACTCGCTGTCCGCGGCACCGTCCAAACGAGATGGCACCGGACTACAGAATCTTGTCCGCTCGGCGGGGATGTCGTAGAACATCCTGTCTGCCGCACCTACGCATACAAGGGTACGGCGCGCTCCGCGCAGCGTGTTCGAAGGAGTTCTCGATGGCCGCGTCCGGCACGACGAAGGGGAGAGTGGTGCTCGCCTATTCCGGCGGGCTCGACACCACCGTGATCCTGCACTGGCTGGCCCAGCAGGGCTACGACGTCATCGCGTACTTGCTGGATATCGGCCAGCAGGTCGAGGATCTCGCAAAGATCGGCGAGCGCGCGGTCCGCAACGGCGCGGCCGACTACGTGGTAGTGCGGGCGCGCGAAGAATTCCTGCGCGACTATTTCCTGCCCTGCCTGTTCGGCCACTGCCAGTACGAGGGGCGGTACCTGATGGGCACGTCGATCGCCCGCCCGCTGATCGCCAAGCACCAGGTGGATGTGGCGCACCAGAAAGGGGCGCACATCGTATCGCACGGCGCAACGGGCAAGGGGAACGATCAGGTGCGGTTCGAGATCAGCTACCAGGCGCTGGACGACAGCCTGCGCATCCTGGCCCCGTGGAAAGAGCCGGCGTTCATCGCGCAGTTCTCCGAGGGCCGCCGGAGCATGCTGGCTTACGCCGAGAAGCACGGGCTCGAAGTGAAGGCGACCTCGAAGCAGCCATGGTCGTCGGACGACAACCTGCTGCACATCTCGTACGAAGCGGGGATCCTGGAAGACCCGTGGCTGTCGGCTCCCGCGGAGATCTTTGAGCGGATGGTGCACCCGACGAAGGCGCCTGACCGGGTCGAGCGGTGCATCATCCAGTGGCAGTCCGGTGTGCCGACGCGCGTGAGCGAAGTGGTGGGCAAGCCGGCGACGCGCGAGGGAGTCGAGCTCACCGTGTACGAAACGGGCAAGACGCTGGCCGAGGGGCTGGAGCCGGTGTTCTCGTGGGTCGACGCCGCGGCGGCACGTCACGGCGTCGGCGCGCTGGGCATGGTCGAGACCCGTTACGTGGGGATGAAGTCGCGCGGCGAGTACCATGCGCCGGGGCACACGGTGCTGCTCGCCGCCCACCGCGATCTCGAGGGACTCTGCCTGACCGGCAGCCTGATCCTCGAAAAGGACCGCCGCATGCCCGACTTTGCCGCGCTGGTATACAACGGCTACTGGTTCGACCCCGCGTGCGCCGCGCACCGCGCGTTCGTCCGTGGCACGCAGCAGTACGTCACGGGCGAGACCCGCGTGGCGCTCTACAAGGGGAACGTCATTCTCGAGGGGCGGCGTTCGCCGTACAGCCTGTACGACGCGAACGTGGCGACGATGGACGGCGAGAGCGAGGCGTACCGCCAGGAGGACGCCAAGGGCTTCATCCGCCTGCACGCGCTGCCGCTCCGTGTCCGCCGCAAGGTGCAGGGACCGCCAGACTGACATCCCTACCACGCCGTGTAGCCGCCGTCGATGACGAGCACCGCGCCGGTCATGTAGCTCGAGGCGTCGCTGGCGAGGTAGAGCGCGAGCGGGGCGATCTCGTCGGGCTCGCCCAGCCGCCCCATCGGCACCATCCCCTCGAACGTGTCTTTGAGGGCTGGGTTCTCGCGAAACCAGCGGCGGTTGGGGTCGGTCAGGAACCCGCCAGGCGCAATCGCATTCACGGTGACGCCGTGCGGGGCCCAATCGGCGGCGACGGCGCGGGTGAAACCGCAGACCGCCGCCTTGGCGGTCTCGTAGCTGCGGCCGGCGATCCCGCGCGTGGCGATGATGCCGCAGATCGACGCCACATTGATGATCCGGCCCCAGCGCCGCTGGATCATCTCGGCCCCCAGGATGCGCGTGCAGACGAAGGTGCTGGTCAGGTTGAGGTCGATGATCTTCTGCCACTCCTCGACCGCCATCCGTTCGGTCGGCACGTTGATGCGGCGGCCCCCGACGTTGTTGATCAGGATGTCGATCGGCCCGAGCTCGCGCACGGCGAGCTCGCTCACGCGGCTGGCCTCGTCGGGTATGCCGACGTCGGCCGTGACCGGATCGACCCGGCGACCGGAGCGCCGCAGCTCCGCGGCCGACGCGTCGAGCGCCGCGGCGTCCCGGCCCACCAGTACCAGGTCCGCCCCCGCCTCGGCGAGCGCCTGTGCCATCGCCTAGCCCAGACCGCGGCTGCCGCCGGTGATCAGGGCCCGCTTGCCGTCCAGCCGGAACCGCTCCATTACGCCCATGGTTTTGTCCTTGTCGCTTTCTTGAGCGGCCAATTCCCCTCTCCCCACGCGGCGGGCGACGCCGAAGTGTCGCCCGCCGCGTGGGGAGAGCGGGCAGGTCGGAGTGGGGTGAGGGGCGCTGGGGCGGGCATGGCGGCAGGCCCGAATCGAGATGCTACTCTGGCGCGTCACTCCGTAACGACGACGTTGCCCGTGACCGTGTTGCCGCTCCCCGCCACGATCGGCTCGCCTGTGGTGCCGCGGCCGACGAGGTTGCCGGACACCAGGTTGCCGCGCGCACCGCGCGCGAGCCGGATGGCGTCCGCCATCACCGGCGTCGCGCGGCGATCCAGCACCGTGCAGCCGCTCACCCGAGAACGCCGCACGCTCTCCAGATAAATCCCGCGGTGGGTTGGGTCCAGCACCTGGCAGTCGGTGATAGCCATTTCGCTCGAATCGTATACCTCGATGGCGCCGCCCGACTCGGGCCCGCCCGACCGAGTGTCCTCGAGCAAGAGCGACGACAACACGCAGCCGGCCGAATCGCGCACGGTGATGCCGTCCGTGCGATCACCGCCGTAGTCCGGGTTGTGATCGAAGGTATTCGATGCGACCAGTACGTGGCGGCAGCGCTCGAGCACGATCGACCGCTCATACCCGCTCGCGAACGTGTTCCCAGTCACGACGACGCCGCGGCACGACCGCAGCAACAGGTTCGTCGCCTGGCTCATGAGTACGTTGCCGGTGATGGACCACAGCCCGGCCTTGTTGGACAGCTCGGTCTCGAGCCCCTCGATCCGCACGTTCGCGCCGCCGGGACTCTGCTTCGCCTGGATCGTATTGGACGCGATCGTCCCCTCGCGCACCGTTCCCTCACGGGCGTCGATCCAGACATCGGCCGAGTCGGGGCTGTCCGGGTCGAAGTTGTACTCGATGTCGCATCCCGTGATCTGCAGGTTTCGCAGCTCGCTGCCGACGATCTTGATCCCGGCGTGCCGGCAGTAGCTGATGTGGCACCCGACGATGTTCGTCTGGTGCAGGTTCACGCGATCGAAGAAGACGCCGATCGCCGCACCGCGGCCGTGGTAGATGTGCGAGTTCGCGATCAGCAGGTTGCGGTTGCGCCGGATCAGGCGCACGCCGTAGCGGCAGCGGCGCACGAGCACGCCGGAGATCGTCGCCTGCATGGTGCCTTCGAGCTCGATGCCGTCCGTCTCGTCGGTTTCCCCGGCGATCTCGAGGGCACTGACGGTCGGCATCCGCTCCATGGCCCACACCGAGTCGGCGAAGTCGGCGGGATCGGCCGAGCGGGCGTGCGTCCCCACCAGGCGGAGTGCGGGGCCGCCGCGCGTCATGTGCAGCCGCGCCGTGCCGCCCGCTCCGCTGATCGACGTGCGGCCGTGCCGGGCCAGCTCGATCTCGATCGGCCGAGTCAGCCGGTAGTCGCCCGGAGGCAAGACCAGCGCGCCGTCCCCCTGATCCACCGCGTGCTGGATCGAGTCCGTGTCGTCCGTTTTGCCGTCGCCGGTGGCTCCGAAGTCTCGGACGTTGGTCATGACCGAGCTCTCAGCCCTTGGCGGCTTGCTTGCCGGGGAGTGGCCGGATCTTGATGTTGCGGTACTCGACGCGGTTTCCGTGGTCCTGGAGATCGATGTAGCCTTTCGGCTCGCGGCCGAAGTGTGGCATCGACGCGAACTTGCTCTTCTTGACGAGCGATTCCCAGTCCGCGCTGCTGATCTCGTACGCGACGAGTTTCTCGCCGTTCATCCAGTGTTCGACGTGGTTGCCGTTCACCACGATGCGCGCCGTGTTCCACTGGCCCACGGGCCGGGTGACGTCGCGCGTGGGCGCGTAGAGCGCGTAGCAAGAACCGGCCGTAGTTTCCGGATGGCGGCCGTCCGGGTGCTTCGCGTTATCGAGCACCTGGTACTCCGGACCCGTCTCGTAAGGAGCACCGAACTGCTCGCTCACCCGGTACATGATCCCGCTGTTGCCCGCTTCGGAGATCTTCCAGTCGATCGCCAGCTCGAAGCTGTCGAACTGCTGCTCGGTGACGATGTCACCCCCGCCCTTGGTCCGCGCGAGCGCTCCGTCCACCACCTCCCATCCCTCAGGCATCTTGTCGTTCTTGTAGCCGCGCCATCCCTTGGTGGTCTTGCCGTCGAAGAGCAGCCGCCAACCCTCCGCACGCTCCTTCTCCGACAGCTGGTTGGCGGCGCCCGGCGCCGCCGCGTTCTTGTCGTCGGCGGACGCTTTCTCGGCCCGCATCCACCAGAGGCCCGCCGCCACGGCGAGCGTGGCCAGCACGGGGAGGCGCCAGCTGTTGCTTCTCATCTCTCTTCTCCTTGTCGCTGGGGAAGTCGGCTGTTTGTCTTGGCGGTGTCACGGGAGCGACCGCGCGAGCCATCACGATAACGCGCGCCCGTGGTCAACTCCAGCCGCTACACGCTGAGCTGTCGGTCGCGAGCCGCCACCGCCCATCGGCCGGCCACGCGGCCGTGCTCGATCACGTACGCTTCTTTGTGCAGCGCGCAGGTCGGGCAGATGTGCGTCGGGCAGGCGAGCAGGGCGTCGCCCGGCCGGTAGTCGGCGGCGCGCGGCGTCTCCACCACCAGATGCTCCTCGTTCTGAAGCACGAACCGCGCGTCGGGCAGATCGAGCAGCGCCAGGCGGTCCCCCTTGGGATCCGACGCGACCGCCTTGTAACCCAGGTCCAGGCACATGCGATTGTCGGACGGGCGGCTCACGACGCGCGTGAGCAGCATGGCGGCGCGCTGGAAGCCGAGCTCCGGATAGCGCGTGCCGTACCCCTGATCGTGCAGTACGCAGGTCCCCGGCGCACACTCGACCCCCGGCACCTTCGCGAAGATCGGGAACGTGGGGGTTCCCCCACAGACGATGCGCGGCACCTCGAGCCCGGCGCGCTCGAGCTGCTGGCGGAACGAGAAGACCGCCTCGAGCAGTTCGCGGACCGCCGCCTCGCGCTCGGCCGCGCGCTCCTGGTTGTTGTGCCCGTCGTAGACGTGCAAGCCGCCGGGGCGCAGGCCGGGCAGCTCGGCGATCAGCCGGTACAGGTTCAGCGCGCGGTCGTCGAGCGGCAGGCCGGTGCGGTGCTGCCCGACGTCCACGTCCAGCATGACGGAAACTTCGACGCCCGCAGCGGCGACCACGCCGGAGAGCGCGCGGGCGGGCTCGGGATCATCGGCAATGACGATGAAATGGCATGCCGGGTATTTCTGGGCCAGCCGAACCAGCCGCTGCTGGTTCGGCCCGACCATGGGGTAGGCGATGAGCACGTCGCGGGCGCCGGTGGAGGCGAGCAGCTCTGCCTCGGCGATCGTGGCGCACTTGTGCTTGCTGATTCCCATCGCCAGTTCCATGGCGACGATCTCGCGCATCTTATGCGTCTTCACGTGCGGGCGGAGCTTCGCGGCCGTCCCCGCGACCTCGATCATGCGCCGCAGGTTGCTCTCGATCAGCTCCTTGTAAAGGACCAGGGCGGGACTAAAAATGGTTTCCGCGTCATCGATGCGATAGCAGCTGTCCATGAATGTCCTCCCGTACGTTGCCACGAGGATATGCGAGGGGAGGACCCGGGGCAATCGGCCGGCCTTTTTGCATTTCGCGCCGGGGCCCCCAAGCTGGGCAGTGGTTAAACACCGACCGGCGGCTTGCTGGGGTGGCTGTGGCGGAGTCTTGCGACGCGACGGCGACACAATGCTGTGCAACCCCTGCGGGGTAGGTTGTGGGCTGCTCCGAGTACCCAGGGTGGCGCGGCAGCGGCTGTCGCCGTTCCGCTTCCCCTGGGCTATGGCGTACAACCGCTTCGCGGTACCACGGTGGCGCTTGCCGCTCTTCTACGCCGCAGGCGTTATACTCCGCAGCCCAGGGTCAGCGGCGTAGCCGCGCCACCCTGGGTGACCGGTCCGATTGAGCCGCGTACCCCGCAGGGGTTCTACAAGCCCACGCGATGCCGGCCGTCGCAGCGCCGCGTCATGCGTCGCGTCGGATCCGGCCCCGGCCTCCGGCCGCATGGCGAGTCACGTCTCTTTCAGAACGAAGCCGTGGCTGCCGTAGTGGATGTAGTCGGCCCAGTCCACCGAATCCAGGTCGCGTACGCGGGTGCGTCCGTCGCAGAGCGCCTGGCCGATCGGTTTTCCGGCCATGAGTCCGGCGTAAAACGTCTCGGCGAAGCACTTCGCCGAAGCGTCCCCCACCGGCCAGTACGTTCCCACATAGTTGGCCACGCCGCCGCGCAGGAACGCCTCGGCCAACCCCGCGCTCCGCTCG
Source organism: Planctomycetia bacterium (assembly GCA_041487215.1). Taxonomy (GTDB): domain Bacteria; phylum Planctomycetota; class Planctomycetia; order JALXBF01; family JBGPMX01; genus JBGPMX01. The sequence goes on from JBGPMX010000002.1 coordinate 18,474, forward strand.
ATCCGCTTCCGCATGCCGTGCGGCGGCTCGGCGGCGTGAGGCGCGCGGACGCGGCCCGCCTCGCACGCGTTGAAGAACACCAGGCTCGGCAGGTTGCCCAGCCCGGCCAGGTCGGCGCCGGTAAGCGCCAGGCCGCCGTGGCAGACGACGCCGCTCTGCGCCGGATCGGCCGGATCGAAGAACGCGTGGCCGGCGTAGTGGATCACGTCGTACTGCCCGGAGCTGAACGCTTCCCGCAAAACGTCCCGAGTTGCCGCGGCCCCGCGCAACTCGCGCAGGGTGATCGTCGCGCTGCCCGCAAACCAGCGGCGCACCCGATCTCCCTCCTGCTCGGCCCCCGGCAGATCGCCGGTCGGGTTCACGACCAGCAGGACGCTGAGGACTGGCTGGCGCTGCCGTTCCGCGAGCCACTTGGCCACCGAGAGGTTCTCGGCGGCGTAGCGGCGGCTCAGCCCCTTGTCCAGGGCCGGGGCACGGCCCGCCACGCGCAGCGTCTCCCACGGCATGCGTGACGCGGGCGCGTCATGCACCAGGACCAGGTGGCGATCGCCCAGGTGCGCGAGCGCATCGAGCACCCGCGCGCCGAGCACCAGCGGCGCCAGGCGGCCGCCGAAGTCCTCCAGCGCCGCGCAGTCCAGCGCGGGGGACGCCAGCTCCTCGAGCAACTCGTCGAGCTCTCGGCCGCCGCGCTGCACGCGGTCCGAAATCACAGTCGCTTTCGCACCGGCGGTAAGCAGCGCGGATTGGATCTCGAGCTTGCCCCGCCCCGCGTCGGTCTGGCGGACGATGAGATAGACCGGGTCTTCCCGCTCCGCGAGCGCGCGCGCCACGGCCGGCGCCGCTGCGGGCTCGGGAAGCCTCACCTCTTCCAGATCGATATCGAAGCCTTCCACCAGGGGCGTGCGGGCGAGCCGAGCGATCTCGCGGCGGATCTCCCGGTAACGAACCCGGTTCGTCTCGCAGATCGTGATCCGCCGCACCCGCCGATCGCGGTCGGCGTCGCGCAGCCCGCGCAGGAACCCGCTGACCAGATTGGTGAGCGAGCCGGCCACGCCCCGGCCCGAGCCGCTACCAATGAGCACCGTCGCGAAGTCGTCGATCGCCGTGCGGGCGAGCAGCCGGACCATGTTCTCGGCGGCGAGCTGCTGGAGCTGGTCGTTGAACCGGTCGAACGGACCGAGCCCAACGAAGACGATCATGTCGGCGCGGACCGGGTGGCGGCCGGTGGGCAGGACGAAGAGCTCTCCGGCGTTCGCCGCGAACATGCGTCGGGCGGTGAAGTCGGCGATCGCGCCGCCGAGCCGTGCGTCGATGGCGCGTGCCGGGCCACTCGGTACGACGTTCGGAAACATGCCGAGCACGTAAGCCTGCGCGTCCGCCTCGGTGATGCTGCCCAGAGCCAGGCGGATGTCGAGCCGCTGCGCACCGTGAGGCACCACCGCGCGGCGAGGACGCGTGCGGCCGGCCCCGCTTCTCTTTCGCCCGGCAGCGTGTCGCGTCCCGCGTGCCTTGTCGTCCTTCTTGGGCATCGGCATTTTCTCCTTTGCGTCGCGATGCTGCATGCGTCTAACAAAACCGTCGCTGCCGATCCAGAGCGGAACCGGTCCGTGTCCCGAGAAAGGCTCTGTCTCGTTCGGCGCGGGGCTCCGAAGAGTCGCTTGCGTGGGGGGCAGAATGAACATCCGGTTTTAGATCGGATGGGCTAGGCCGTGTCCGGTCATCGCGCAGTAGCCCCAAAACGCGAGCGAGCAACGAGCCTGGCGCGTAGAATCGACGCGTACGTGAAGAATCAATTGGAGTGTTGAACGCTCGAAGTGTTGAGTTGTTGTCATCCTGAGCGGAGCGCGGCACGAGCGGAGCGAAGGACCTGGGTGATCCTTCGGGCATCCCGCGCCGCGAAGATGGGCTGTGCTCGCGATGACTGCTCGATCGGCTCTTTGGGCAAACCCGAAAGGACAACGATGGCCGTCGCCAGACTTCACGGGACGCTCGCGCTCTTGCTCGCGGCATTCGGTTACGCCCTGCTGGTCTGCCTGGCTCTCGCGCCGGCGCGCCGTTGCGCCGCAGCGGACGCTGGGGCGGCCTCGCCGCGCCACACCGAGGTCTCCATCCACGGCGCCGCGTTTCATATCAACGGCACGCCGACCTACGCCGGGCGCACGTTCCAGGGCAACACGATTGAGGGGCTGCTCCTGAACAGCCGCATGGTGCAAGGCATCTTCGACGACCGCAATCCGCAAACGCGGTCGCGCTGGGCCTACCCCGATACCGCAGCCTGGGACCCGGAACGGAACACGCGCGAGTTCCTGGCCGCGATGCCGGAGTGGCGGCGGCACGGCCTGCTCGCCTTCACCATCAACCTGCAGGGGGGCAGCCCCGAGGGCTACAGCCGCGCGCAGCCCTGGCATAACTCGGCGTTCGAGCTGGACGGCTCGCTGAGGGACGATTACCTGGACCGGCTCGGCAGGATCCTGGACCGCGCGGACGAGCTCGGCATGGTGGCCATCGTCGGCTACTTCTACTTCGGTCAGGACGAGCGGTTGCACGACGAGGCCGCGGTCAGGCGCGGCGCGGAGCACGCCACGCGCTGGCTCCTCGAGCACGGCTACAGGAACGTGCTGGTCGAGCTGAATAACGAGTGCAACGTGCGCTACGATCACGCGGTGCTGCAGCCGGAGCGCGTGCATGAGCTGATGCACGCGGTCCGCGCGATCACGCGCGACGGCCGCCGCCTGCTGGTCGGCACCAGCTACGGCGGGGGAACCGTGCCGGGCGAGAACGTGGTCCGCGCGTCCGACTTCCTGCTCATGCACGGAAACGGTGTGAACGACCCGGCACGCATCGCAGAAATGGTGCGGCAAGCGCGTGCGGTGCCCGGCTATCGGCCGATGCCGGTTTTGTTCAACGAGGACGACCACTTCGACTTCGACCGCCCGATGAACAACATGCTCGCCGCGATCGCCGCCTACGCCTCGTGGGGCTATTTTGATCCGGGAACGAACAACTACCGGGACGGCTATCAATCGCCGCCGGTGCGTTGGGACATCAACACCGATCGCAAGCGGGCCTTCTTCGAGAGGGTAGGCGAGGTCACGGGATCCGGCACCCCGTAGGGGGTCCGTTGTTACTCCGCGCGTCGTACCCGTGTTTTCTCCCGCCCCGCCCATCGCTTGAATGAGTGCGGCTCTGGGCGTGCCACCCGAACTCTCCGCGCGCCACCTAGATCCCTACTGACTGTAGCGCCGGATCAGCGGTTCGATCTGGCGCTGGCCGGCGAGCAGTCGCACGCGGCGACGCGCGTAACCGAATCCGAACACGGGGGCGAATCCCCACTGGTGATCGACGACCGTCAGCGCGGTCGCCACGTCGTCTGTGGCAAGCTGGCGGCGGCCGGCGCCGGCCGCCAGCCAGCGCGCGATCCAGAGGATCGCCGGGTAAGTGAGCGCAAGGCTATAAAACCCCTCGATCATCGGCACGCCGTAAAACGGGTTACCGAAGAACTGAATCCCTGTGGTCTTGATGCGGTAGTAGCGCTCGAGCATCGCGCCCGCGTCGGGGGGCGGCCCGCCGAACGGCTGCTCGACCTGGTCGAACGCGACCTCGCCGAAGAGCGGCTGCAAGCGCGGGATGATGCCGCGCCCCCGCGCGAACCGTCGCGCCGCCTGCAAAAGCCGCCAGCGGCCGGCCAGCCCGCTGCGCAGATGCGGTGACAGGTCCTTGCGGGCGCACTGCGCCACCATCAGCCGGAACAGCACGCCGGCCCACGGCGCACACTCGGGCGTCGCACCCGCGTCCGCCACGCAGGCGTCCCAGGCGAGGTCCAGGAACGCGCGGAACCGCTTGCCCTGGAGCTTGTCGAACTGGGCCTCTTCGAGCAGCCGGACGAACGCCAGAGCGCGGATCAGCCGTGCCGGGAGTTCGACCGCGCGATCCGCCAGAAGCCGCTCGATCATGTCGATGCAGGCGAGCAGGTCGGGCCAGGCCAGCTGCTGCCGTGCCCCGAGCGCCGCGGTCGGGACCGGCCTGGCCCCGGCCGGGACGAGCTGGCGCGCGTATTGCCGGATCTGCTCTTCCTGATCGGCTACCGGTCGGCCCAGGTTGCGCGCGGCGGACGGGCAGCTGAACCGCACGCTCACGCGCAACTCGTCGCCGGCCGGCACGAGCATGTACGGATAGAGCTGGCAGGCGATCGGCTTGGCGGTCTCGCCGAACTCCGCGTGGATGCGGCAGAGCCCCCGCTCGTCGAGAAAGACGCAGGAGCCGTCCGCGCGGTGCGCCAGACGATATTCCTTGCGCCAGCGCGGTCCGCGGTAGGGCACGAAGAGGGGCCCATCGTGAAAGCCCGGCCGCGCGGCCCAGCCCTGTGCCTCGATCCGTTGCCGCTCCTCGTCCGTGACCGTCACGAAGTACTCGCGGCAGCAATTTCCGCAGCTGTGGCAGCTCCAGTTCTGGATGACGGGCAGCCGGCGGATCCGGAACTTCATGTCGTCCATCTTGGGAAGCCAGCGCGGCAACCCGAAGGCAAGCGCAGCGATCGGTCGCCGCGCCTACCGTGGCGCCTCGGGGTTTACGTACGGCAGCGATTTGAGGAATTCGATAAGGTCATCGATCTCGGCAGCACTGAGGTGGCTGGTGCGGCCGTGCTTGTCGCCGTGGTTCTGCTCGACGAGCACCTCGCGGAGCGTGCTCGCCTTGCCGTGGTGCAGGTAAGGAGCCGTGCGGTAGATCCCGAGCAGTGTGGGAGTGTCGTACTTCGGGCCCATCTTCTCGCTCGGGTCGTCGCCGCCGGTTCCCACGTCATGCAGCTGGAACGGTTTAGCCGGTGAGCTGTCGGTGTAGTAGGGGCCCGAATGGCATGCGGCACAGCCGACGGCCGTGCTCGAGAAGAGAACGCGGCCGCGCTCGGCCGCGGGGCTGAGCCGGCCAGGCCCCGCGACGTGCGGGCTGAGCGTGTCCACCTCGAACGAGTTGCAGTACTCGGCGAGCGCATCGAGGTCGGCCGACCGCCCCGCGTTGGCGGCCCCCAGCGCGTCGTTGCAGACCCCCTGCATCAGGCCGCGGCCCTGCATGAGCGGGCTGCGGATCGTGATCTCGAAATCCTGGGCCTCGTCGCGGTCGGCCGACCAGTGGATCGGGTAGGTGTGCGCCATCCCCACCAGCGCGGTCGTGTTGCGCAGCCCTTCGGGGTTCTGCCACGTCCGGGCATCGCTGTGGCCGTCCGGATGGCAACTTGCGCAGGAGATCCAGCGCCGCCCTACCATCGGCTGAAGCGCGGAGTAGAACAGCAGCTTGCCCCGCAGGTGCTCCGCGGCATACGGCGGGTTGCACGTCTTGATGCGGGCGACCGTCTCGAGCTTGTCGGCGTCGAACACCTGCACCTCGAAATCGAGCGTGTTGTCAATGTAGACCGTTTGCGAATCCGGCGAGACGGCCACGGCGCGGGGGTTGTGCCCGAGCGGCACCAGGTCGCACACTTTCTCGATCTCGCGGTAGTTGTCGTCGAGCAGGCGCGACACGTGCATGTCGTTCGTGCCCGCGTAGATCGTGTAAATCCGCTCCGCATTCGGTGCGATCGCCGCCTCCCAGGGGTTCGCCACGGCGAAGAAGCCGTTGTAGGTGTCCATGGCAATCGGCTTGCGCCGCCGCTCCGCGCCGGGCTCGGTGTCCACCACCGCCAGGAACGGGAAGATGGAGCCCTCGCCGTGCGCCGTCTGGGTGCGCGAGCGGATGTGCGAGACGTACGCCTTGGGGCGATGCGGGTGCAGCACCACGTGGCGCGCCAGGTTGTCCGACGCGCTCGCCTGCCAGCTGTCCACCACGCGGCCGCTCGCCAACTCGACTGCACGAAGGATGCCGGTGTAGTACTCCGTGACGTAGAGCCGCTCCCCGGTCCCGTCCAGCGCGATCCCGCGCAGGAACGGGCCGACCGAGATCTCGCGCAAGATCGCCGGCGATTCCAGGTCGATCTCGCTCACTGTCCCCGGGTAATCGTGAGTCACGTACGCGCGGGTGCCGGCATCGTTCACCACGACCCCGTACGGTTCGTCCGGGGTGGGCACGCGGGCGAGCACGTCGCCGGCTTGGAAATCGATGATCGCCAGCTGATCGTCCTTGTACAGGGTGACGACTGCGCGCGGGCCGGACCCGACGATGGCCACGGATTCCGGCCGGCGCCCCACGGCGATCTCGCGCACGGTCTGTCGCTGGGCCGTGTCGATGACACTGACGGTGCCGTTGTCCGCGTTCGCCACGAGCAGCCACGCGCCGTCACGCGTGAGGCTCATGAGGCTGTTGGATCCGGCATCGGCCGGCGCGGCGGGGAGGACCGGCAGGACGAGCAGAAGAACGGCGCAGGCGTGCGGTGCGAGCGATCGAGAGCTCATGGCAGGTCCCGGGATGAATCGGTCTGAATGACGCGGCTCCGCGCGTGAAGACCGATTGTGACCGCTCGCCCGCCGGCGTGCCAGGGGGCGCCCTACCAATTTTGGATTTTGGATTGGGTCTCAGGTACAGCGTATGCAGTCGAGTCGGCCATGCGGTCTGCGCGGGACTCGCGATAGCACCGCTGGCGCGGGATGTTTAACCCCTGCCGCAGCGGGGCGGGCGCCGGAGATGACGGTCGGCGCAGCAACACGATCAGAGGAGCCAACCACGAGGCGAGGTCAGGCGGGGGTGAGTTCGGCGCCGAGCGCGCCGGAGGCCTCGACCGCGTCGATGATGCAAGCGGCCGTGGCCGCGTCCAGCCGGACCTGCGGATGCGCGGACATACAGTCGCCCCAACCGCGGTGGCGTAGCATGACTTCCAGGCAGGCCAGCGCCGGGCCGCACTCGAGCGCCGCCGTGAGCTCGATGAGCTGCCGCTCCGCCCGCGCGGCGGCCTCGTCGTCGCCCGTGCGCGCAGCGTTCCAGGCGGCCACACAGAGCTCGGGAAAGACGCCCGCCAGGCCGGTCACCAGCCCGTCGGCGCCGAGCGCCGTTGCCGTGGCTACCAGCGTCGTGCCGTGCAGGTAACTGAACCCGAGCGCCTCGCGCTCCCCGCGCTGCCACGTCAGCGAACGTGTGAGGCTGGTCGTGACGTCTTTGACGCCGATGATGCGCGGGTGTTCCGCGAGCCGCCGCAGGTGGTCGAACGACAACGCGTTCGAAACCCAGGGGGCGTTGTAGATGATGAGCGGGCGGGCCAGCTCGTCGGCCAGCCGCGTGAAGAAGTCGGTGAGCTCGGACCGGGTCATCTCGCGGTACCACGGGCAGAGCACCGCGTACGCATCGTACGGCAGATCATCGAAGGCGGCGGCCTTCTCGAGCACCCGCCGCGTCCCGAGCTCGCTGACGTTGAGCACCAGCGGCACCCGGCCGGCCACGATCTCTGCCACCTGCTCGGCGAGCCGCCGCTGCTCCCCGTCGGTCACCAGGTCGAACCGCCCGGTAGTCCCAAGCACCCAGATGCCGTGCACCCCCGCGGCCAGGTTCCCCTCCACGAGGCGCTGAAGCGCAACCACGTCGACCGTCTCGTCCGGCGCCAGCGGCGTCGGAATGGGGGGCACAATGCCTCGGATGACTCGCGGTAGACCGTTATCTTTTGTTTCCATCGCAATCCTCGAGACGCGGCGGGAACGCAGCCACCATACCCGCGCGAACGACCAACTCCAAATGCTTTTTCGTTCACGCGGCGGCCGAGGGCGCGAGCGCGATGCCCCTATCCAGAGATCCCGAAAAGTCTCCCCTGACCCCCGACGCCGCCCGGGCCGTGCAGGATGCCCGACCGCAAGGACGCATGGCGAATCCAGCTACATCCAAACGGGCCCTCGGCGCGAATCCAGGCTTTTTCAACCGGCTGCTAGTTCTCCGTCGCTCTTGTTTGGGACGGTGCCACGGAGATCCTTCGCTCCGCTCGTGCCTCGCTCTGCTCAGGATGACACCGTTTCAACGTGTCAATCGAAGAGTGACGGAGTACTAGGTCCCCCTACGGGTTTGGGAGTGCGTCGCGGGTGGGCGGGGCGTACTCGAAAGGGAACTCGACCGTGAATGGGTCCCACCAGGGATCTACGCCGGTGATAGGATCGGAGTGCCGGCCGAAACCGTTCTTGCTCGGCGGCTCGATCGCGTAGGTCAAGCGGTACTTGCCCGGTCCCGGCATGTGCAGCGTGGCGCCGTAGTGCGGCCCGTCCTTGGCCACCATGGGCAGCAGCGATCCTTCGATCGCTTCCGCCTCGGCCGCCTCGGGCGCGATCCTGTAGTGAATCGACAGATAAGGGATCCAGGCGCCGAGCCCGAAGCCGTTGCGGTTCCCCGCGAGGGCGTGAATGTCCGCCTCCAGATGGATCACGCCGTCGTCTTGCGGCAGCTCGAGCCCCTCCATCTGCACGGGCGGCAGCCAGACGGCCGCGATCTTCATCTGATTCCGCTCCGTGTCCCCGATCGGGTACTCGCGAAAATCGGCGGCGAGCGCCGCGTCCGAAACGCCTTGCGTGCCGATGGGCGCGGCGGATCCCGGCGCGACCGGGCGGCGCGTACCGATTCGGAGGTTGATCAAGAGCAGGCCGCCGGCCACGACCAGGACGCCGACGGCGATGATCGCACCGATCTTCTGTTCCATCACGCACCCGCTTGCGCTATTGGGGAGAGCCCGCCGGCACCCGGCCGTGCGGCGCGGTCGTTCCCGCGGCGACCGGCTCGGCAACCGGGCTGAGCTGAGCGACGAGCCAGACGGCCAGGAGCGACACGATGGCACCGGCGACCAGCGTCCCCTGAATGGCGAGCGATTGGACGGTGGTACCGAGCCCGAGCGCGTCGCGCAGAGCGGCCGGCAGGGCGAGAACCATCGAGCCGAGCGGCGCGGGCAGCGGCGTGTAGGCCAGGAACCCCGCTTCCTGGAGCTCGGTCACCCCCTTCCCCGCGAACACGACCGCCAGAACAAACAAGAGCGCACCGGTGACCCGGAAGAATGGGCGAATGGGCAGGCGGAACGTGGCGCAGCGCAGCCCCCAGAAGATCGCGGCAAGAGCTAGCGCGGCCGCGACCATGCCGGCGAACACGCCGATCAGCTCGCCGCGCGCCGGGTGGCTGATCACCGGCTGGAGCATCAGAATCGTCTCGGCCCCCTCGCGGTAGACCGCCAAAAAAGCGGCCAGCGCCAGGGTTCGACGGTTCCCCCCCGCGACGGCCCGCCCGACCTGCCGCGTGAGGAACTCGTGCCAGCGCCGCGCCTGTGACCTGGAGATCAGCCAGTAGCTGACGTAAAACAGGACGCCGGACGCGACCAGTGCGACCACCCCCTCGATCGCCTCCTGGGCAAGCGCCGCGTGCCCGATCAGCCACTGGAACGCCAGCCAGGTCACCACGGTGGCTGCGAGGGCCAGCAGCAGTCCGATGCCGACCGCCCGCTTGCCGTCCGCCTGGCCCATGCGCGCCAGGTAGAGCAGAATGGCCGTCACGATGAGCAGGGCCTCGACCCCCTCGCGCGTCAGGATCAGGAACGCGTTCGAGAAGCCGTGCACGGCGGCCGCCAGGGGGGACGCGTGGGCGCGCTGGCAGTCGAGCGCCGCGCGCTCGATCTCGGCCCCGAGCGCATCGAGCTCGGCGGATGCCGCTTCCCCGCTCGCACCGTCCTGGAGCACGCCGCGCATCGCCAGGAAGTGATCCTCGATGTGCCGCATCCGGGCGAAGTCGCGTGCCGCCAGCGCGGGCTCGATGCGATGGAATACGTTGAGGTAGGCGTCCGCGAGGGACGCGGCGGCCGCGTCGGACTTGCCGTGCCGCGCCAGATCGCGCACGCCGTCGAAGCTGCGGCGCAGCTCGGTCAGCACGCCCGTGAAGTCGACGGATGCCGCGCGAGCCAGCGACTGCGTGCCGCCCGCGAGCCGCGTCGCATCCGTGATCCCGCGCGCCCGCAAGCTCTGCACTTCGCCTTCAATCGCGCGCATCAGCCGGGCGACCGCGCCCCGAGCGTCGCCGGCCTGGCCGCCGTTCCGGACGAGCGCGCGGATCTGGCGGAAGCCTTCTTCGAGTACGAAGACACGCTCCTCGCCCCCGTAGAGCCGCACGGCGGTCTCGAGACCGCTCGCTTCGAAATGCTTGAAGTAGGCGTCCGAAGCGAGCCGCTCGGCCTCGGCCGACCCGCCCGCGCGATCGGCCGCCGCGACCGCCGCGTCGAGCGTGCCGGCGATCGATTGCAGCACCGCACCCCAGTCGGGCGCCGCGCGTGTGCCGGCGGACGAGGCCACCACCGGCGCGGCCCCGGCACGCTCCAGATCCAGATCGATCCGCGTCCCGTCCGCGACCTCAATCTCGCGGCTGAGCGGACGGGCGAACTCTTGCCACACCACAATCTTGTGCTTCCCCGCCGGCACGCCCTCGATGCGAAACGGCCCGCGGCCGTCCGTCACCGTGAAGAGCCGGCTGGGGCAGACCATCACGTAGCCGCGCATCTCCTGGTGGATGTTGCACAGGATGCGCACGAGCCCGACCCGGGTCGGCGTCACCGGAGCCAGCTCCGTCGCACCGCTCACGCTGGCCGGACCGACCACCTCATTGAACCCGCAGCAGCTGCTCTGCAAATTGACGTTGTGCGCTTCCGGGTCACTATTGCGAAAAACGATCGAGCCCCCCAGCGGCATCGCCTGCACGCGGGGCACAAACTGCCGGTCGAGCTGATCCACGGTGATCCGTTCCCCCGCCGCGTGGTTGTCCGCATCCTTGCCTTGAACGTAGACGATCGCCGGGCTCGCTTTGCCGTCGATGCCCGGGGGCATCCGGACGGTGCCGACGAGACTTCCGGCCGTCGCCGTGGCGCACAGCAGGAAGGCCGAGCAAGCAGCGAGCGGGGCGATGCGGTTGAACATGGGGGTGTGGTAGGCTCGGGCTCGAGAAATCGTCGCGGGCAGGAACGGAATTTAATTGAGACTGAGTCTCAAACTCTACAATGGATTATAGAGGGTGGCGGAAAGAAGTGTCAAAGGAATACTAAGCGGGCGAGCCCTGCTCGCAGCCCGTCCCGTTCGCGCGTGTGCCGCCGGTTCTCAGGACGTGTGCGGCGAATTGCTTGGCCGGAGCGGGAATGGGCGACGCCTCGATGGCCGCCACCGTGCGCTCGACCTCGTACGCGGCGCGCTTCAGCTCAATGCGGCCGTCCTCGATGACCGCGTATGCGGCGCGCGGGTCCCCGTCACGCGGCTGGCCCACACTCCCCGGGTTCAGCACGCGGCAGCCGTTCACGGGGAGCACAAACTGTTTGTGCGTGTGTCCCACGCACACGACGTCCCGATCGGTCCCCTGGAGCCGGCGCGCCCACTGGGCGGGGTCATCGGGCAGGTACTCCTCGAGCGGGTCGCGCGGCGTGGCGTGCACCAGGTAGATGCGGAGGCGGTCGAGCGTGAGGTGCTGGGTGACGGGCAGGCGGGCGAGGTAGGTGCGTTCGTCGCTGGCGAGCCGGGCCCACATGAGCGGCCGCGTCACGCGCGCCAGGTAGCGGTAGCCGGCGTCACCGGTCCCCGGAATGTTCTGCGCCACGGCGTGATCGTGGTTACCGCGGATGCAATAGTGCGCGTGCGCGCGCACCCAGCGCACGCAGGGACCCGGTTCGGGCCCGTAGTCGACCAGATCGCCCAGGCAGATGCAGGCGTCATGCGGCTCGCGGACCGCCGCGTCGAGTGCAGCCCAGTTGGCGTGGATATCGGCGAGAATCAGGATGCGCATGGGAAAGCCCGTCTCCTGGCGATTCCCGAGGGTTCATCCGAATCTGTTCGCGACCGTGGACAGGTGGGCTTCGCGCTCTCCGTAACGATCATACCACATTTGAAACATCAGGAGGGTCCAGAGCCCCTTGCGGTGGTTATGTTGCCCGCCGCGATGCTCGTCGAGCAGCCGGGCCACGGCCGGGGCGTCGAAGAGGCCCTGCCGCCGCAGGCGATGCGGGGCGAGCAGGTCGTTGACCAGCTCGCCGAGCTCGGTGTTCAGCCAGCGCGCCACGGGGATGCCGAACCCCTTCTTCGGCCGCTGGAGCACGCCGGCGGGCAGGTGGGGCGCCACGGCGCGGCGCAGCACCACCTTGGTCTCGTTCCCGCGCAGCTTCAGCGCCGGCGGCAGCGCGGCCACGAAGCGCACCAGGGCGGGGTCCAGGAACGGTGCGCGGAGCTCGAGGCTGGCGGCCATGCTCGCGCGGTCGGTCTTCGTCAGAATGTCCTCCGCCAGGTACGTCTCGGCGTAGAGACGCGTCAGCCGATTGACAAGGTCCATGCCGGCAAGCGGCTCGGCGCGCGCGGCGTGCTCGGCTTCGGCGTCCCAGCCGTCGAGCTCCGCACGCAGCTCGGCGCTGAGTAGCGTGCGCTGCTCCGCGGCGTTAAACGACCCGAGCCAGAGCTGGTGTGCGAGCTCGGGGGCCGCGGCGGCGCCGCGCACGAACTGCCGCAGCTTGAAGTCGAGGCTGAAGTTTTCGTGGCTGACCGGCAGGCGGTTCACTCCCCAGCGGACCGCGCGCTGCAGAGCGCGGGGCAGTGCGCGGTACACGGCCGCCGCCCGCATGGCCTGGAACGTCGGGTACCCCGCCAGCAGCTCGTCGCTGCCGTCCCCCCCGAGCGCGACCTTGACGCGCTCGCGCGCGAACCGGCTGAGCAGGTGCATGGGCAGGACGGAGGCGTCGCCCAGCGGTTCGTCGAGGTAATCGGCCACGCCGGGGAGCAGATCGAGCAAGTGCGCGACCGAGAAGATCTGTTCGTGGTGCTGCGTGCCGAAGTGTTCCGCCACGCGCCGCGCCGGCCCGGACTCGTCGAAGCTCGGGTCCTCGAAGCCGATCGTGAACGTGCGGATTTCGCGGGCCGGCATGAGGGACGCCATCGCGGCCAGCACGCTGGTCGAGTCCAGCCCGCCGCTCAGGAAGACGCCGAGCGGCACGTCGCTCACCATCTCGCGGCGTACGGACGCGCGCAGCAGCTCCCAGAGCCGCGGAGCGGCGTCCGTACCGCCCTGCCCCGCCGCCGCGGCTGGCGGCTCCGGAGCCGGTAGCTCCCAGTAACGCGTGACGGCCGCCGCCGCGTGTTCGAACACCAGCCGGTGCCCGGCCGGCAACTTGTACACGCCGCGATAGACGCTCCATGGCGCCGGAACGTACTCGTAGAACAAGTACCGGCTCAGACTGCGTGGATCGAGCTCCCCATGGACCGCGGGATGCACCAGCAGGCTCTTGGGCTCGGAAGCGAAGACCAGCCCGTCGCCGATTCTTGCCCAGTAGAGCGGCTTCTGACCCATCGGGTCGCGCGCCAGCAGGAGGCGGCGGCGCGGCTCGTCCCAGACGGCGAAGGCGAACATGCCGTTCAGGTGCTCGACCAGCTCGGGGCCGTGCTCCTCGTACAGGTGGACCAGCACCTCGGTGTCGGAGCGGGAGCGGAAGCGGTGCCCGCGGCTCTCGAGCTCCTGCCGCAACTCGGGAAAGTTGTAGATCTCGCCGTTCAGCACAACCCAGACAGTGCCGTCCTCGTTCGCCATCGGCTGCTGCCCGGTCTGGAGGTCGATGATCGAGAGCCGGCGCATGCCGAGCGCGACCGGGCCGCGCACCATGTACCCCTCGTCATCGGGCCCGCGCCGGCGCAGCCGCTCGTTCATGGCCGTGATCACCGCGTGATCGGCCGGCGCCCCGTTCGCCGAGATGAAGCCGCAGATGCCACACATGAAGCTGGATGCGCTCCTGGAACCCGGCGAAGTTCGAAACCGCTGATGCAAAGCTGCATACGGTTTTTGAGGCGGATACCCCCCCTTGTCCCCCCCTTAGCAAGGGGGGGAAGGGGGGGTATCCGCACGGCGGTTCGGCGTATCCGCTTTGCCAGGCCAGGAACGCGAGGGCCTTACACGTGCATCACCGGCGTCGCGGTCGCGCCGAACAGCATGCTCACGGACTCACGGCGGAAGATCCGCTTGATCGCCTCGCCGATGAGCGGCGCGACGCTCAGAATCTTCATGCTCGGCAGCTGCTTTTCCGGGGGTACCGGGATCGTGTCGCAGACCACGATGTGATCGATGGCCGATTCGCGCAGCAGTCGCGGTGCGTCGCCGCAGAGAACGGCGTGGGTGGCGCACGCGTAGATCTCGCGCGCACCGAACCGCTTCACGACCTCGGCCGCGCCGACGATCGAGCTCGCGGTGGTGATCATGTCGTCGATGAGCAGGGCCACCTTGCCGTCCATGCGGCTGCCGATCAGGTTGGCCTGCTCGGTGCGGGTCGCACTCGCACGCCGCTTGTCCACGATCGCCAGGCCGTCGGCCAGCCGCTCCTGGTGCGGGATGCAGCGCTTGATCGCCCCCTCGTCGGGCGAGACCACCACCAGGTCGCGGCGCGGCAGCTCGAGGCTCAGGAAGTAGCCGTTGATGACCGGCGACGCGATGAGGTGATCGAGTGGCACGTCGAAGAAGCCCTGGATGGCGCCCGAGTGCAGGTCCATGGTGAGGACACGATCGACCCCCGCCTTCTCGATGACGTTGGCCACGAGTTTCGCGGTGATCGGCACGCGGCCGACGTCCTTGCGGTCCTGCCGTGCGTAGCCGAAGTACGGGATGACGGCGGTGATGCGGCCGGCCGAGGCCCGTTTGAAGCTGTCGATCATCACGAGCAGCTCCATGAGGTTCTCGTTGACCGGCGGGCAGGTCGGCTGCACGATGAACACGTCGCGCCCGCGCACGTCCTCCTCGACCCGCGCAATCAGCTCGCCGTCGGGGAAGTTGCTGATGGCAATCTTGCCGAGCGGGATGTCCAGGTAGTTGGCCACCAGCCGCGCGAACGCCGGGTGCGCCCGGCCGCTAAACAGTTTCAGTTCGCCGTTCATGGTGCACCCTCGTGGTTTCCGCGGCCGGTCAGCGCGTGCGGCGTCGGCCGCCCCCCCGTTTCGCGCGGCGCGGCGCGGGTCGCGGCCGTCGGCCGGCTCGTGCCGGCACGCCCCACACCACCGCGCCGGCCGGCACGTCGTGGTTCTTGGTCACGACCGCTCCCGCCCCCACCGTGGCCTGCGGCCCGACGCTCACGGGCGCCACCAGGACCGAGCCGGCGCCGATCGTCGCCGACGCGCCGATCGTTGTCCGCTGCTTGGCGACGCCGTCGAAATTCGCCGTGATGGCACCGGCGCCGATCGTCGCGTGGGCGCCGACGTCGGCGTCCCCCAGGTAGGCCAGGTGGCGCGCGATCGCCGCCTCCCCCAGGTGCGCGCGGTTCAGCTCCACGAACGCGCCGACCTCCGCCCCCGCATCCAACTGCGTGCCCGGTCGAATGTGGGCGAACGGGCCGATGCGGCAACGCGGGCCGATCTGTACCGGCCCATGGATGTATGTGAACGGCAGGATCACCGTGTCCGGGCCAATCGTGGCTCGGGCATCAATGAACGTGCTGCGCGGGTCGATGATCGTCACGCCGTCGGTCATCAGGCGCTCCTGAATGCGCCGCTGCAGCAGCGCGTGCGCCTCGGCCAGCTGCGCCCGGCTGTTCACGCCGAACGACTCTTCCGCGCTCAGCACCGCCAGGGCCAGCACCTTCTTGCCCTCGCCCTTGACGACGCCCGGACAGTCCGTGAGGTAGAACTGCTGCTGGGCGTTGTTCGGCCGGATCTTGCCCAGGGCATCGAGCAAGGCCGCGGTGTCGAACACATAGTAGCTCGGGTTGATCTCGCGCACCTGACGCTCGTCGTCCGTCGCATCCTTCTCCTCGACGATACGCTGGAAGCCCCCGTGCTCGTCGCGCAACACGCGCCCGAATCCGAACGGCTGCTCGACCACGGCCGTGCCCAGCACGCAGGCGGCGCGCTCGGCGCGCCATGCATCGACCAGGCCGGCCAGCGAGGCGCCGCGCACGAGCGGCGCGTCGCCGGTCAGGATGAGCACGGGTCCTTTCCGGCCGGCCAGGGCGCCGCGGCACACCTCGACGGCGTGCCCCGTCCCGAGCTGCCTGTCCTGGACGACGAACTCCAGGTCCGGCAGGTCCCCGAGCGCCGCCCGCACGCGATCCGCCGCGTGGCCCACGACCACCAGGATCCGTTTTGCGCCCGCCTCGCGCGCCGCGTCGAGCACGTACTCGATCATCGGCCGGCCGCACAGCTCGTGCAGCACCTTCGGCAACTCTGATTTCATCCGTTCGCCCTTGCCTGCGGCAAGGACGATGGCGGTGAGGGGATGGGGCACCGGGCACCCGTAGTGAGAATGAAGGACGCATCGACGACATTACCTACCGGGAAGGTTGATTCTATCCGCGCGTGGCCGCGGCGGCGACTACCTGGCATGCGCGGCGGCTCGACGGTCCGCTCGGTTCTGTTCGACGCGTTCAGTTTAACCCGAGCCCCATCGGGGCCGGCGCTGGAGTGTTGAGTCACGAGCCCATAAGAGTGGGCCAGTCGCACGGTTCGACGCCGGCCCCGATGGGGCTCGGGTTAAACTGGCACAAGAGGACGCCGGGCTGCGTGCCCGGAGGACACCATGCCCCGAAACACGCAGCGCGATCGGCTGCCGCGGAGCCTGGTCTGGCACGTGCTGGCGAACTGGCTGCCCAGGCCGACTGCCCTGCGGTCGAGCACGCTGAAGAGCGCGGCGATCGACGCCGGCTGCCTGGCGGCGGCGCTGGCGGGAGCCATCGCCTTTTTGCATCCGGATGATTGGTTGGCGGCCGGCGCTCCCGGTCTCAAGAAAGCGATCCCGGTTGCCTGCGCCGTGGCCCACGCGGTCGCCGCGTGGGGCTTCTACCGCTGGCTCGTGGGCCTCGCCCTGGGCGAGAGCCTTGCTTGTACTCATCCCGGCGCGCTGGCGTGGTGGCTCACCGGCGGGGTCTGGCTGACGGCGCTGGCGGCGGACCAGGCGATCGAGCTCAACAGCGCGGAGAGCGCGGCAGTCTTCCGGCTCACGGGGCTCGCCAGCATCTTGCTCTTTCCGTTTGTCCTGATGCTGCTCCTAAGCTGCCTGGTCCGCCGCGAGCGTGCGCGATCGAACTGGCGGACGTGGCTGGGCTTTGCGGTCGGCTGCACGATGCCGCTCGCCAGCGTGGCAGCCCTTGGGACACGGCTTTGATCGTGCGGGGGGAGAGAAGCCAGGAGCCAGGAGGCAGGAGGCAGGAAACAGGGGACAGGGGACAGGAAGCAGGAGGCAGGAAACAGGGGACAGGGGACAGGGGACAGGAGGCAGGCAAGGTTGTCATCCTGAGCGCAGCGAGGTACGAGCGCAGTGAAGGATCTGGAGTGTAGTCATCACGCTCCGCGTGATGCAGCACGTCACGCGGAGCGTGACGGCCACTCTGAGAGCGGAGCGAGGCACGAGCGGAGCGAAGGATCTCGGTGCGTCCCCAGGGCGCGGTCCCCTCGCCCCCGTACCCATGGATCATGCGGGGGAGAGGGGACCGTGTGAGGAGGCAGCTTGTCATCCTGAGTCGGCGAGGAACGAGCAGCGAAGGATCTGCAGTGTAGTC
>JBGPMX010000003.1:0-32828 GCA_041487215.1 Planctomycetia bacterium
ACAGCAGCTTGCCGAAGACGTTGCCGATGGATTTGCGCGGGATACCCGGCCCGTTGTCGGTCACCGTGACGATGAACCGATCCGCCTGCGCGGGACTTGGCGGTGGCTGGTCGCCACTCGGTGCGACCGCGATCTTCACCACGATCTCGGGAAGGATCCCCGCCTCTTCGCAGGCGTCGAGCGAGTTGTCGACGGCCTCCTTGACCGTGGTGAGCAGTGCCTTGCGCGGATTGTCGAAGCCGAGCAGGTGGCGGTTCTTGGCGAAGAACTCGCTGACCGAGATCTCGCGGTGCTTCGCCGCCATCTCGAGCGCCGTGACGGGCCTCGTGGCCCCGCCCGAGCGCGGCACCCGTGCCGGACGTGCCGCGGCACCATCTCCGTTCCCCTCTTTTGTCGCCACCGTCTCCAGCGGCGCTTCCTTACCGGCGCGGGCTGCGGCCTTGCCGGTTTCGCCTTTTTCCTTATGCGTCGCCCGCAATGGTCTCTTCCTCCCGCCAGGTACCTCGTTACCAGTCCCTATAGTGAACAAATGTGAGCTATGAATTATACCGTTTTTGCCGATAAATCCACAGGCCAGTTCCCTCTTTCGCATGCGGCGAGCGACCGGGGGAGTCTCTTGAGTCATGCTTGTTCGAACGCGATTCCCAGAGTTCCCCCGCGTGACCGATCGCAGGCATTGAGCAAGCGTTGCGCTTGCCGCGCGTCGCGGCAGCGACGATCGGAGCCGGTGGCGCAAGAAACGAGGGAGCGAGGATGTTCGGATCGATGCGAGTCTTCTTCGGTGCCGCTATGGCCGCTGGTCTTGCCCTGACGGCGGCGGCCGGCGCGGACGATTGCACCTGCCAGAGTGGACACGGGATCGGACATGGCGGGACGGTTTATACGCGCGAGACCAACCACGGGCTGTTGCATTACCCGTCCGGCACGTACTGGCACTCCTGGCGAGCGCCCACGGTCTGGACCAACGAGTACGCGAATCCGGCGGAGCCGGGTGCCTGGGCGGCGCCGAGCCCCTGGGCGTATCATTCGATCGCCCCGTACCCCCACCACTACCACTTCTTCTACGGCGAGAGCTACGGCTGGGACGACGAGTGCTTCAGCTGTCGGAACTGATGGGACGGACAGGATTGTCCGTCCCACAAAGAACCGAACGTGGTCGCCAACGTCGACGCACGGCTTACCGGGCATGCCAGGTTGCGAGTACGTCGTCCAGGACGCACGCCTCGATCAAATCGTGCGCGCAGCCGCGCTGCGCAGGAGTTTCCCCGAGACGTTCCGGCTCGATCGGCTCGAAGCCATCCTGGATCGGCGCGACGCCCCGGTCCACGCGGCTCGCCAGAACGGCGTCGACCGCCGGAGCCCGCTCGGGATCGGATTGCGGCGGGGTCGGCACGGAGAGGGGAACCACGTCGAGAGTCGCTGCCGGTCGCAGCGCCGCGGCTGCCGGGCGTTGGCTCGGAGTTACGGAGCCGCTTGCAGAGTCATCGTTGCCGAACCGCACCCTGCCTCGCGCTCCGCTCAGCAACCGAACGGCGCGGCTCGCGGCGTCTGCCGGTGCGGTCTGGACCCAGCCTTGTTGGACCATCTGGGTGACGTGATAGAGACCGGGGGCCAGGTCTGGGAAGACGAACTTGCCCGTCCCGTTGCTGACCTTCGACGGTTCGTTTGGATCCTGCGACCCATCCCCATCGAGATCGAGAAAAACGGTCCAGCCGGGCAGGCGCGCCTCATCAGCGTCCTGGGCGCCGTTCCGGTTGTCGTCGTGGAAGATCTTGCCTCGGATGCGGCCCGGCTGGTAGGCGGCCACATCGATTTTACGGGCGACACCGCCGGGGGGAACGCTCGCATGCATCGGCACGGCGACGAATCCGCTCGCACTCACGAGCACGACGGCGTGATCGCCGGGGTCCAGGTTCTTGAACGAATACGTTCCGTTGGGCCGCGTGAGCTTCGACCGTTCGCCGGGGTCGGGTATCCCGTTGCCGTTCGAGTCGAGCAGCACCACCCAGCCGGCGAGCAGAGGTTCGCCGGCGTCATAGCGCTGGTCGCCGTTCATGTCCTCGAAGGCGTGCCCCTTGATCTTCCCCGGGCGGGCCGGCGTGTCGCCGATGTCCGCGTTGGCAACGTCTCCGCCGCTCGACGCGAAAATTGTCTCGGGATTGCCCGTGGTGCGGAACCAGCCGGGTTCCACCACCTGGCGCACGCGGTAGGTACCGGGACCCAGGTCGAGGAACGCGTAGTTCCCCTGGGCGTCGGTCTGCGTGCTGGCTTCGCCGGCATCGAGCGTGCCGCTGTCATCGGCGTCGAGGAAGAGCGTCCAGCCCGCGAGTCCCTGGTCTTCCGTATCCTGGAGGCCGTTGCCGTTGTGGTCCTCGTAGATCGACCCACGGATCGTGATCTTCCGGAAGTTGCCGAAGTCGATGCCATCGAGCACGTCGCCGGCGGCGACCTGAACCGTGCGGCTCCCGGCGATGACCGGGGACCTGGCGGGCCGGTCATGAGGCGCTTCTCCGGTTGTCGCGTGGGAGCCGATCGTGGCCAGCGGCGCTCCACCGGCCAGCGCTAGAATCCCCTCGGCGAGTGCCAGCACATCCACGCGGGCGAAGCTGAGCCCGGTGTTCGTGACGTTATCACGCTCGTCGTCGCCGTCCTTGATGATGGTGGCCGTTGATACCAGCAAGGATCGGAATTCATCCAGGGTCAAGCGCCGCCCCAGCTTGTCGAGCGCCAGCTGCTGCGCGAGCGCGGCCACACCGGTCACATACGGGGCGGCCATGCTGGTGCCGGAGAAGGTGGCCACCCCACCCCCCAGGCCGGCTCCGGCGATGAGCGCGCCCGGCGCGAACGCGTCGCTCAGGCCGTCGTCGCGCTGGGAGAAGCTGACGATGCGATCTGCTGCCGTGCTCAAATCCCTGGCGCCGTTCTTCCAGGTAAAAGGTCCGCCGGCATCCGCGCTCCAGACAGCGCCGATCGACAGCGAGTTCGGGTCCGCGGACGGATAGGCAACTCCTTGCCTGCTGCCGTCGGCGTAGAAGTCATTGCCCGATGCGGACACCACGATCACGCCCAGCGCCGCCAGGGCGGCCAGGTCATTGCTGATCCCCGCCCTGAGCTGGGGCGTGCTGTAATTGCCGCCATCGCCGAACGACATGTTCACGCCAGCGATGCGGTATTGCGCCGCATGCGCGATCACCCACTCGAGCGCCCGCTCGACCGAGGCGAAGCTTCCACTCCCCGTGCTGTCCAGCACCTTGAGCTCGATCAGGTTTACGCTCGGCGCCACACCGCGATGGACGAGGTCGCGCGACGCAACGATGCTCGAGACGTGCGAGCCGTGTCCGTGGTCGTCGCTCGCGTCGGCGTCGTCGTGAACGAAGTCCCACTGATACACCACGGAATCGGCGACGCCGTTGGAATCGCCGTCCGCCCCGAAGAACGGGTGGTCCGGGTCGATGCCGGTGTCGAGGATGACCACGGACAAACCGCTGCCGTCGATGCCGGCAAACCTGGGATCGGCACGGAAGGCGTCGAGAGCGATGAGACCGCCCGCCCGCTCGGCGCTCACAAGACTGCTCGGGGTGGTCTCGTCCGAGCTGCGTACCCCCGCGATGGTCACCCGCACGTCACCGAGCGCGGTCCGAGAAACCGGCGCAGCCGAGGTCGATCCCCCTGGCCCGGGCGAGGTCTGCATCCAGCCCTGCTGCATGACCTCCGCCACGACGTAGGACCCCGGCGCCAGGGCGGTGAAGACATACGCGCCGTTGGCGTCGGTGACCGTGCTCGGCTCTTCGGTGTCGAGCAACCCGTCGTCATCCAGGTCCAGGAAGATGGTCCAGTCGGCGAGGCCCGGTTCGCCCGCGTCCTTTGTGCCGTCGCCGTCGAGGTCGTTGAACTCCTGGCCATGGATCTCCCCCGCCGGCAAGGCGCCCACGTGGGTCTGCGCATCCGGCGTGGCGGGTGGGGCCTCGATATTGCCCGCGTTGTCGCGAGCCACGCTATAGAACGCATAGGCGTGCCCCGGCTCGCCCGTGTACAGCGCCTCGGTAAGGCTAGTGCCGACGAGCCAGCGCACGAACGGGCCGCCGTTGTCCGATACGTAGATGGCAAAATCGGCCAGGGCCGAACCGCCTTCGTCGTCTCGGCCCGACCAGGAAACGAGGAAGGTGCTTTCCGCCGTCGCGGCGCTCAGAAGATCAACCGCGCTGGTCGGCGGGGCGCTGTCCAGCGCGTTGGCGATCCCCGGCGTGTCGATCGGCTCGTTGGTGTCGAACACGACCCGCGCCCGCGCGTCGATGCGAGCGCCGGTGGTGACGTCGTGCTTGGGCCGGATCGTGTAGGTCACGAAGCCCTCTCCGATGCCGCTTGAATCGTTCGGGGGCAGGAAACCCAGGAGCGCGTCAGCCGGAGACTCGCCGGTCTGCGGATCGACCGTGCTGAGCACCCAGGTGGCCAGCCCGGTCTGGACATCGACCGAGGCGGTGATATCCACTGCGTAGCCCAATGTGTCGAACAGGTCGATGCGGCCTTGATAGAAGCCTTGCTTCGCATCGAGCTCGATGTGCTGGTCGCCCCAGCCGAAGTCAGCGACTCGGAAGCTGCGCACGTCGAGGTCGTCATCGAGCGCTTGCGTGATAACCACTCGCTGCGCCGGCCCGCTGGCATCGGCCTTGTTCTCGAAGCGGATCATGTAGGGCAGCGTATCGGAGCTGCTCACCCACGCCTCGCTGCCGAACCCGGTGGGCCCGATGATGTCGTTCGGGTCGAGCGAAACGGCCTGCCGCGGCTCGTAGGGTTGCGGAGGCTCGGGCGGCGTCGGCACCGGCGGGGGCGGCGGTACCGGAAGGGGCAAGGGCCGGGGATCGTTCGGTTTCGGCTGCGGCGGCTTCTTGGGCTTCTTGGAGCAGTCGCTCGGGACATCGCCCCAGTCGACCGAGTAGAGCCAGTCTGTCAGGTCCAAATCCGAAGCTCGGAACCGGGCCGTCGAACCTTCCGCTTGAGAGGAGGATGGCCCGAAATCCGCTCCGCTCGCTGTCGTCGCCGCGGCCACGGGATCAAACGCCGTCGGTTCGGACCAATGCCCGTTGAAAGTGCTCTGGAATATGCTCGGGTCGTTGTTGTTCAGGTTCCCTGTAACGTCCTGGGTCCAGAACAGGACCGTGTTTCCGTGAAGCTGGGTGATGGCAGCCGGGCCGGTGATGGCGCCAACGTCGACGGCCTCGGGTGTCGTCCAGCCGTTGCCGTCCCAGAACGCGGCCATCAGCTGGGTGCCGCTGTCCGCCGCGTGCTTCCAGGTGGCGAGAAGGCGGCCATCCGCCGAGACACTCACCACCACTTCGCTTTCGCGTCCGTTCGCGGTCCAGATCGGCACGGGTGTCGACCACGCCCCATTGCGGTATGTCGAGAAGACGACGTCGTTGCGCGTGAGCGTCCCCAGGATCTGGTTGGTGTCTGACTGAGGCGTGAGAGCGCTGGTGTCGGCCATGGACCAGACGATGATCGGCTCGCCGCCGGGACCAAAACCGATCGCGGGCTTATCGCTGAAGCCTCGGCTTCCGGGCAGCTCGACCGGCTCGTTCCATCGGGTTCCGTCGAACCGGGAGACCAGGACGCGATCGCCCAGCGGCCCGGGCGAGGCCGGATCGGCATCCTTGGCCCACGCCAGGTAGATATCACCATTTGGCGCCTTCGCGAGCGTTGCGGGACCGTCTTCCGAGAGATCGGACGCGACGTTGCTGAGGATGCTTCCACTGCCGTAGACAGTTCCCGTGCCCGCGTGAGGCCCGTAGTGCAGCGACAGGCTCTGCGTGGTCGGGCCCGGGCGTGGGGTCTCGAGTGCAAAGGGTTCTGAGGCTGCGGACAACTGGAGCGAGGAACCGGTCGGCCTGGATGGGTCTTCGATCCAGACCGCGGTCATGGCTCCGCCCCAGGGCCCTGCGGTTACGAGCACGTCCATGGTGACCGTCAGGCGCTTGAACGTCAGGAAGCGGGGATAGGCCTCCCACCGGGCCGTTCCGAGCACCTTCGCCTGCACCCGGATTTTGTTCAGGAGCTTGGCTTTGCCGAAGGCGCCGACCGAAAGATCGGTGTACAGATTCGCTTGCGCCGGCTGGTCGACCGTCCACTTGTAGGAACCGCTAAGGCCGAACCCGAACGAGGCTCCGACGCTGAACTTGGCGAGCTCATCCCCGAGATCCACTAGCACAATGCCGAGCGGGATGGGCGGCATCGGCACGGGGATCTTGACGAAGGGGATATCGACCGAACCGGAGATGGCGCCGCCCAGCTTGAACTCGTTCACCGAGTAGCCGCCCGGCTCGGCGGCGGCCGACAGAGACGCGTTCAACTCGCCGGCGAATTCGACGTCGTCCGCGACTTCCGCCTTGAGCTGCACGAAGCCGGATATCTTCGCCACCTCGCAGTTCTTGCTGCGATTGAGAACCCCGAGGACGGCGATGTTCTTCTTGCCGCCGATGAGCGGGATCCACGACGGGAGCTGGTTCTGGTAACCAAACCCGACCGACACGATGTCGGGGGAGTCCACGGCGGCGCGAAAGCCCAGATCGTCGGTGCCCGCTAGCGCGGCCGTCGCGACGCCCGCCGGCCAGATGAGGCCGGCGGACCCGATCTCGACCAGCCGCGCATAAAGGTCCGCATCATCCTGAAGTGTGTCGTCGTACTTCTGTGACACCAGCAGCACCCGTCCGGAATTCGTCACCACGACGGTCGGTGAATCATCGTAGGCGCTGTCCAGGGTGAGGTTGATCGGCGCGGACCACTCATAGGCGCCGCCCGCGCGAGCCCGGCCAAGGCTGTAATAGATGTCCGAGTTGTTGCCCTGTCCCTGGCGCCAGGTGACAAGAATACCGGCGGCCTGTCCGTCGATCAGGTTGCCGGCGGCCTGGATCGCGTAACTGTCCGGGATGGCGCCGGGAATGGGACCAGCCCCCACCCACGCGCTGCCGTTGTAAGAGGCGTGCCACAGCTCCTGGTTGTGAGTCCAGATCATGTGCGGCACCCCAGAGGCGTCGATCGCCAGCGCGGGGTCCGCCTGGTCCAGGTGAGGCGGCTCCGCGGACGGCTGAGGATCGGGGTCGGGCAGCAACTTGGGCGACAGCATCAGGTCCGTCGCGGCTTCGCCCGGCCGTAAGGTGACGGTGGGGATCGTGTCGAAGTAGAAGCCGCGGATGAACACCTCCCACGTTCCGGCGTGCAGCTCCTCGATGCGAA
Source organism: Planctomycetia bacterium (assembly GCA_041487215.1). Classification (GTDB taxonomy): domain Bacteria; phylum Planctomycetota; class Planctomycetia; order JALXBF01; family JBGPMX01; genus JBGPMX01. Next base: position 7,228 of record JBGPMX010000003.1, read on the forward strand.
ATCGTCCCTCCGGGTCGGTGGTCCCGTGCGCGAGCCGTGCATTGTCGCCGCGGATGACCTGTCGGAGTGTCACCTGCGCACCCGCGGCAGGCTGGTGCGTCGCGGCGTCCAGGACGTGCCCGCCGATCACGCCGGACGGCTCGAACAGCTCCTCGAAATAGATCGCGCGGAACAGCTCGGCCACACCAACCACCCGTTGACCTCGGACGCTCAGAAACGTCGCCATGTCGGCGAGCGCCCGCACGTAATCGCCCCAGGTGTTCCCGAGCCGTGCCTGGATGTCGGGCCAGATCGCGTTCCATAGGTCATCGGGCAGATCCGGCGGGCGGATGGCGGCTTCGACCTGCTGGAAGTCAATCGGCCGATTGTCGTCGGCCGTAATCGTGTGCAGCAGGAACCGGCCGGTCCCGCCGTTCGTGTTGTAGAAGAATGGGATGCTGCCCAGCTCGCCCGCGCGGAGCACGCCGGCCGGCCCGTCGCCCGAGATGCCCAGCACCTGGAGCGTGCGGCCCGGTGCCAAATCGTCGCGTGACAGCCCGAACGGCACACCGTCGGGGCCTTGCACGATCAGTAGCGGCGCCACCGCGTCGGCGTCGCCGTTGTTGCCGTAGTTGGCGTAGAAGACATACTCGTGGTCGAGCCGCACAACAGCCGGGCCGTTCAGTGTGGCGCCGAGTCGCGGGCCGACGCCCGGCAGCACCACGAGGTCCAAGCCACTCGTCTCGCCGCTCGCGTTTGTTACGACGACGCGATAGCGATTCTGCGGCTCGCCGGAACCCCCTGACCCCGTCGGCGGCTGGCCGGTGAGGTCAAAGGTGACGAAGGCGGTCATCGGGTCCTGGATCTGGACTTGCGTGGGACTCAACACCCGGTCGCCATTGCGCGTGATCCGGAACGTCGTGCTCGCGTCCAACTGCGATCCCACCAGCCGCATCGTGACCGGGCCGGCGTTGCCGACCTGGGTGGGCGCCTCGAGCAGTGAGAACGGTAGCGTATGCACACTGACTCGGAACCTCTCGTGGCTGGAATCGTCGCTAGAGTTGTGGCTGGAGCCGGGGCTGAAGTCCGGGTGCGTGTCGCGCACATCGAGACGAACGAAGTAGGTGCCCGCCTGCGTGCGAGGGATGACCAGCGGCTTGGCGTCGCCCGAATGGAGGGAGCTCCGCAGCCATTCGTCCTCCCGAAGGTCGTGCGCAAACGGTGTAGGCACACGTCCGAACGCCACGTACGCCGCCGTTACGGTCTGCCGGGGCACCGTCTCGAAATGATCTCCCACGGGCGGGGCATCGTGCACGAACACGTCCGGGATATCGCTGAAAAGAGCCTCGATGGCGATGGTCTCGTCCTGCGGCGCGTCGAAGCGAAAATACAGGGCCTGTGTGTATTGATGGGGCACGAATGTGTCCACATCGGCCGAACCGGCCCCGTCGCTGAGCGCGATCTCCGGCACACTGACGGTGAAGCTATCGAGCGACGCGCGTAAGTTGTTCGTCTCGTTGCTCTCCGGGATGACGTTGAATACGTCGCTGCGCACGATCAGGAAATAGTCGCCCGGTAAGACGGCCGGCAGCCCGGCGCCCGCGTGCACGGTCAGGCTTCCGCCCGGCTCGATCCGGCCCTGGGCTTCCTCGCGGTGCTGCAACAGGGAGAGCGGCACGTCGTCGGCGCTGTAGTGGTCGTCCGACGAAAGGTAGAGCCGGTCCCACCAGCTGCCCCGGGCGGCATTGGTGCCCAGGTTCTCGAGCGTGTACGAGAGCGATACGTTCGATCCGACCGGCGCGTTTTGGGGAATCGTCACGCTGCCCACAAGCAGATCGGCGGGCGGCGCGAGCGACGCGACCAGCGCCGTAGGGTCGTATGCCGTGTTGTTCGCCTCGCCATCTGCCTCCAACACTTCGTCGCTCCGATCGGTTGCGACGAACACATAAAGCGGACCGGTGAGACCGGCCGGTACGCGGAAGGTCGCGCTGCGCGTGTAAACCTGGTAGGGATCGCCCGGGCCGGTCACGGGAACGAGATCTTCCATCCGGGCAGTCCGCTCGCCCAGAAAGTAATCGCTGCCCGCATCGAACACCTGGTCGCGCGACAGGAACACCACGTCGCGCCAGTGGCCCGAGCGCAACTCGGGGCGTAACCGTTCGGGTGGAGTGCCGGGCGGGTCGATGAAGTCACCGACGTTGCGGACTTCCCAGGCGACGTCGAATTCCTGAGCGCTCAGCGCCTCGGCCGGCGCCGTGATGCTCGACACGATAAGGTCTGGCTTGAACCGCAACGTCGCGACGTCGAGTTGACCGGCGAGCTGAGTGTTGTTCGAGTCGCTCTCCTCGAGGACCTGGTTGTCGGCATCGGCGCGGATGAAGAAATAGAGCAGGCCGCTCAGGCTCCGCGGCAGCTCCACCCAATCTGCACCCGCGTACTGGCCGCCGTGAGCAAGCGCCCCCGAGTGATACACGCTGTCGAGCAGCAGGTCATTGCCGTTGCCGAAAACGTCATCAGGGGATGCGTAGATCCCGTCGTGCCAGTACTCCGAGCTCGTGCGATTGGCGCCGCTGTTCGTCACGGTCCACTCCAGGCGGAGCCGCCCGTTCTCCGCGGCCAGTCTGGTCGGCAGCAGTTCCAGGTCCGCCGTCTCACGCGTGACCTGGATTGGCACCGCGCTCGATGCGTTGTTGCTCTCGTTGTCGGCCTCGAAAACCGCGTTGCCGGCGTCGCTGACGACAAAGAGGCTGTACGAGCCGGCGAACTCAAACGGCAAGCCGACGGTGGCCGCGTTCCCGTAGGACTGTCTGGGATCCAGCGCGCCGGTGTGGGAGACAAGGGCAAGCACCGTGTCGTCGCCGTCCCCCAGCGCGTCGTTGCGCGAGGCGATGATCTGGTCCGCCCAGGTGCCGACGATGGTGTCGCCGTCGCCCCGGTTGCGCACCGTCCAGGTGATCGTGATCGAGCCGCCTGCCGCCGGGGTGCCTGAGACCGCCGCCGACGCAACCACCAGGTCCGCCGGGAGCGAGTTGATGAGCACCGGCGCGGCGTCCGGGGCGACATTGTTGCCGTCGTTGAGTTCGAACACGCCGTTGTCGGCATCCACGGCAACAAAGACGTAGCGCGGGCCGCTCAGCCCGTTGGGCAGTGTGAGCGAGGCGGTGGCGTCGTAAGAACCGTCTACAGCCAGCGCACCCAGGTGGGTCCGTTGGCCGAGCAGGAGGTCGACCGTCGGATCGAACTGACTGTCCTCGGACAGGTAGAACGCGTCGCTCCAGCTGTCGTTGGGCGTTGCGGTCGACCCGAAGTTGGTCACGTGGTAGCTCACAGTCATTGAGTGGCCGGCCAGGGCCGTGTCTGCGACGCCAACTCCCGATGCCTCCAGGTCCGGCGGCGGAGTCAAGTTGATCGTAGTGGGGACCGGGTCGTATCCGGAGTTATTCGTCTCGAAGGCGAACTCGTCGAGCTGGTTGGTCGCATCGGCCGCGACGAAGAAATAGAACGTTCCCGAGACCCCGGCCGGCAGCGTGACCACCGGGCGAGACGTGTACTCGTTGGTGCCGCGGAAGGTGGACGTGCTGTTCGGCACGCCCGTGAGCCGCCGATCCTCGGCCGGGTTGAGCACGTCATCGGCCGACATGTAGACGTCGTCGAACCATCCCTGTGGCGCGATGAGCGCCGCGCCCGTGTTGCCGACGGTGTAGGCGAGCGTGATCGCCTGACCGGAGAATGCCTGATCGGGAGCGTGGACCTGCGTGACCACGAGGTCCGGTGGGGGCGGCCGGTCCACATGGACCCGGGGGCCCACGCCCACGTTATCTGCCTCGTCCAGGTATTCGAAGACCTGGCCGCGGGCATCGGCCATCACCAGCACGTAGTAGTCGCCCGGGCCGACACCGCGCGCAGTTGCCACCGCGCTGCCGGGGTACCCCTGCCCCGCGCTCAGGTAGCTGGGGTTTACGGCGCCGCCGATGTAGACATCGGTGCTGTCGAGGATCTGATCGACTGAGAAGTAGGCGTAGTCGCTCCACTGCGGCGCGTCCGTCGGGCCAGTGCCGGCGTTGTTCACGGTCCAGGAGACCTGGAATGCATCACCGAGCGTGACGCTCGATACCCCTGCGGTGACGCCGCTCACCTGAAGATTCGGGAAGGGGGACGACCGCACGTCGATCTGCCGATCGTCCACCGTGTTGTTGTTGCTCTCGGCGGCCCCTTCCGCAACGGCACTGTCGCCCGCGTCCGTCTCAATAACCACGTACCGCGGCCCACTCAGATCGATCGGCACGGTGACCGTCTGGGTCCGGAGGATGGAGCGATCGGGGTCGATCGACCCGGCGAAATCGAATTCACCGAGCATCAGATCGTTCCCCACGGTGCCGTCATCCGAAAGGTAAACCCGGTCCTTCCAGGCGCCCGTCGCCGGGGCATCCCCGCGGTTCGTGATCCGCCACGTGATGTCGATCCGCTGGCCCGAGAACACTTCGAGCGGCGCGCTGACGTCACTCACGATCAGGTCGGCTGCCCTGAGCTGGATCGGCACCGCGCGGGTGTTGTTGGTCTCATCGGACTCCGGCTGGTATTGGCCCTGGCCGTTCGGCACGTAGCCGTTCCCCTGGTCGGCGACGATGAGCAGGTACCGGTTGCCCGCGGCGGTGTTGGGGATAAGCACGTCGCGCGTTCGGTCATAGCTCGAGCCGGCGGCCAGCGGCGTCTCGTCCGCGGCCGAGAACGAAGCCAGGAAGAGGTCCGACCCGTCCAGCGCCGTGTCGTCGGAGATGAAGATACTGTCGAACCAGCCGGCCGAGGCGGGGCCGTTCCCCTGATTGGCGACGCTCCAGGAGACCGCGACGGAGTTCCCCAGCACGGCGGAGGCCGGGGCGTTCACGCCGGGCGGCACCAGCAGGTCGGCGCCGGTGATCTCGATCGGCCTGGCCAGCACGTTGTTGCCGTTGTCGCTCTCGAACTGGTCGCCCCCGTGGTCGGTGACCACCAGTAGGTAACGGTTGCCGATCGCGGTGTCCGGGATCGTCAGATCACGGTTCAGGCTGTAGCTCAATTGGTTCAGAAGCGGCGTCTGGTCCCCAACCGGGAACGAACGCACGAAGAGGTCGGACGGGTCGAGGGTCGTGTCGTCCGAGACGAAGAACGCATCGGACCAGTCGGCAACGGCGTCGCCCGGGCCCCGGTTGAGCACGGTCCAGGAGACCGTGATCGTCTCGCCCAGGGCGGCCGACACCGGGGACCCCAGATCGGTGGGCTTGAGGTCCGCGGCCTTGAGCTCGATCGGCCGCGCCAGGACGTTGTTCACGTAGTCGGTTTCCCCCTGCGCCTGCCCCGCATTGACCACGAACAGCAGGTAGCGACTGCCGGTTGCCGTGTCCGGGATGGTGATGTTCTTGGGGATCGTGTAGCCGCTGTCCTTACCGAGCGGTGTCTGGGCGGTGATGGATTCGGAGTCCAACGCAATGTCCGAACCGTCCAGCGTCGCGTCGTCGGACAGATAGATGGCGTCCTGCCAGTCGGCCAAGGCGGCACCGGGACCGAGATTGGTGACCAGCCACGAGACCGGGATCGTCTCGCCAAGTGCCGCCGAAGCCGGTGAGGAGGCATCTGAGACGACGAGGTCGGGAACCTGCGCTGATGTGGGCGCTGCGACGATGTTGTTCGTCTTGTTCGTCTCGGCCTGCCGGTTCTCTGCGTCAGTCACAAAGAGCAAGTACTTGCCCGTCACCGCGGTGTTCGGGATGGAGATGCCGTAGGGGACGGTGTAACTGGCCTGCGCGTCCAAAGGGGTGTACCAGGGCTCATTGAACAACACCGTATCTTCGGGGCCCGGTGTCGCATCGTCGGACAGGTAGATCTTGTCGCGCCAGACCGGGGATGCATGCGTGTCGGCCTGCTCGGAGCCGTCGTTCAGCACGGTGTAGGTGCCTTCGACGTACTGCCCGGGGCTCACCTCCGCCGGCACAATCGCCGAAATGACCAGATCGACGTCGGGCGGCGTTAACAAGATCGGCTGCGCGTACACGTTGTTGGTTTCGTCCGTTTCCCCTTGGTCCTCAAAGCCGTCCGCCACAACCAGCAGGTAGCGGTTTCCCGCCGCCGTGTTGGGGATTCTCACGGTCAGCGTGGTCGTGTAGCTGGCGCCGGCAGCCAGGGGGATGTGATCGCGTGGGTATGCCTCGTCCACGGTCGTATCGCTGTCGTCGAACACCATGTCGTCGGAGATGGCAATGACGTCGTCCCAGCCCGCCGCCGCGCTGCCGGGCCCGTGGTTGATGACCGTCCACGAGACGTCGATCGTCTGGAAGATGACAGCCGAGTCCGGCGCCGAGGCGGCGGTGACCTCGAGGTCCGGCGCCTTGATCTCGATCGGCAGCGCGCGGACGTTGTTCGTTTCGTCGGTTTCGGACCTCTGGCCGAATGCGTCGGCGACGATCAGCAGGTACTTGCTTCCCGGTGTGGCTTCATCCAGGTTGACGGTTTGCGTGACCTGGTAGCTGCCACCGTTTGCATCCAGCGGCGGTGCGTTGTGCCGGTACTGGTCCAGCTGCGTGTCGCTGTCCACGTCGAATGCCACGTCATCGGACAGGAAGACCGCGTCGTACCAGCTGCCCGGGGCGAACACGCTCCCCTGGTTCGTGACGGTCCAGGAAACGGAGATCCGTTCCCCCACCGAGGCTGACGGGGGCGCCGACGCGGTCGGGGCGGGTACGATCAGGTCCGGCTTCTCCACGTCGATTGCCACCGCGACCACGTTATTCGTCTCGTCCGTCTCGTACTGGGCGTTATTCTTGTCCGTGACGAACAGCAGGTAGCTGGTTCCGGTGCCTGCGTCCGCAGGGATGGAGACGGTCAGAGGACCGCCGTAACTGAGACCACCCGCCAGCGGTGTCTCAGCACTCACGAACCGCAAGCCGATGGACTTGTCCCTGCTGGTGTCGAGCACCACATCATCGGAGATGTAAACATAGTCGTACCAGTCCTTGACCGCGGGCTCTGTTCCCTCGTTGCGCACGCTGAAAGGAACATCCAGCGCCTGACCCGCCACAACCACCGGCGGAACGGTTGGTGGAACGACCGTGAGGTCCACGTCCGGCCCGGTGATCTCGATCGGCACCGACACGACGTTGTTGGTCTCGTCGGTCTCGCCCTGGAAGTTCGAGTTGGAATACCGGTCGGTCGTAAAGAGCAGGTAGTGGCTGCCGGCCGTTGTATTCGGAATCGTGGCACTCTTGGTTACGTTGTAGCTTGTGCCTCCGGCCAGCGGTATCTGCGGCGCGATGGCAAAGCTGAAGACTATGGCCAGGTCGGTGTTGTCGAGAGTGTTGTCCGTGGAAAGGTAGACCACGTCGTACCAAAAGGGAGCGACTGTGCTCTCCGACCGTGCATTGCTTACTGTCCAGGAGACGTCGAAGGTCTGATAAACCGCCGCGGTGGCCGGGTGGGACGTGGGGGTGATCTGGAGATCAACGTCCGGGGCGGCGAGCGCGATGGGCAGGACCTGGATGTTGTTGGTCTCGTCCGTCTCTCCCTGCGATCCGGAGACATCGGCCACGAAGAGCAGGTAGCGACTGCCCGCGTTGAACGCCGGGATGGTGACGTCCTGGCTGATCGTGTAGCTGTCCCCACCGGCCAGCGGGGTTCTATCCGCCGCGGAAAAGGTCTGCACGTTTTTGTCGATCGCGAAGCCATCGAAGGTTGGGTCATTGGAAAGGACCAGCGCGTCGGTGTAGTCGGTCAGTGCCGACACGGAGCTGCTCTGGTTGTGCACGATAAATGAGACCGGGATCGTCTGGTGCATGGCGGCCGACGCAGGAGCCATCGCGTCCGACACCGCCAGATCCGGCGCCTGGATCTCGATGGCGCGCGCAAGGACGTTGTTGGTTTTGTCCGTCTCCGGCTGGTACCGGTCGTGGTCTGTCACGATCAGGAGATAGCGGGTGCCGGGCGTCGCGTTGTAGAGCGTCACGGAGTCGCTCAGGGTGTAGCTGGCCCCCGCGCCGAGCCGGTCGCTGCTGGGAGGATAGAACGCCCCGAGCACGGTGTCCCCGTCGTCCAGGATCGTGTCGCTCGAGAGGTAGGCGAAGTCTCTCCAGAGGGCGGGGCGGCTCGCGGTGGTGCCCTGGTTCTGGACCGTCCAGCGGATCGCGATCGTGTCGCCGCTGACCGCCGCCGCGGGGGCGGAAAGGTCTGTGATGACCAGGTCCACGTCGCTGGCGAGCAGCAGCCGCTCTTCCAAGTTTTCCAGCAATAACTCGCGCCGTTTGTTGCACTTGTGGCTGCGAGCTTGCCGGGGATTGCCCGGCCATGCGGCACGTTGGCAACGGGCAGATCGCATCATGACAAGTCTCCCGAACGAACAACCAAGAACCGGAGCCTGAGCCCCTGAATGCGTATATGCGCCGGGTTCGGGAAACCTGTCAGTGATCTCAATGCTGGAGTGGCAACGTCGCTGCGCGACCGCCTGAAGGGGTACGGGAAGCAGGCTGGGGAGATGTGGAGGCGAGGCGTGCGGCGCGGCCCTCAACCCTCGACTGATGTGCTCTGCGCGGCTGGCAGATCGCCAGGAGGCATCGGCTCGGCCACTACATCGAGCAGCGGGTACTGGGTCAGTTTGGCTGATACCCCCCCTTGTCCCCCCCTTGCTAAGGGGGGGACAGGGGGGGTCGCATTTCAAACTGACCCAGTACCGAGCAGCGCCTCGGCTTCCGCACGGAACCCGAGCAACTCGACATCATCAGGCTTGTTGGTGTTCATCCACTCGACCGCCTGGTCGTACCATCGCCGTGCGGCGTCTCGGTCCCCGAGGCGCCAGTGCGCCATGGCCAGGAAGAAGAAGTCGAAGCTGTGTCCGCCCTGAAGTTCGACGGACCTCTCCAGTGCGGCGACGGCGGATTCCCAGTCGATCGCCCGATAGTAGGCGATCCCGAGCGTGTTCCACGAGTACCCGTCGTGCGGGCTGAGCTCGACAGCGCGTCGGGCCAACCGGACTGCCAAGACAGGGTCGTGACTCTGGTGGTCCTGGCCGGTGACGAGGTGCCAGGCCGAGCTGTTGCAGGCCTCGGCGCTGTTCGGTTCTGGACCCAGAGGCTCGAGCAGCTGGGCAGCGATGCGCTCGCGCACCGAGCGTAGCAGCTCATCCGCGCTGTCGCGTGTCCGTGCCGCCTCCTCGGGCCGGCCGGTTGTTTCGAGGCAGCTGCCGAGCCGATCGAGACTGACGATCAGCTCGTCCGCGTAGCCGATCGTGTCTGGGAAGTCGGCCGCTAGTCTCTCGAACACCGTAACCGCTCTGCCGTACGCGTCGCGCGCCGGCGCATCCTCACCCCGCCGCAGGTAGATATCTCCCGCGCGCCGGAATGCGCTGCCGGCCTGTTGCCGCACCGCGGGTTCGTCTGCTCCTCGATCCAGCGCCGCCGCGTATGCGGCGGCAGCCTGTTGCCAATCGCCGCCGGCGGCGTACACGCGAGCGCGGTCTGCGTAGTGTTGCCACTGCGATGGCGCCGCGGCGATCAGGCGGTCCAGGTGGAACGCCGCAGCGGACCATTGCCCGCCGCGCAGGCAATCGTCGGCTTCGTAGCGATGCCAGGCAGTCACGGCGTCTGGCGACGCGATCACATCGGCCGGGTATTGCGTACGCAACGTTTGCCATGCCTCACGCGTCGTGGCGGAGTCGATCGGAACCAGGCCGCCGGTATGGTCAATCTGGTGCGCGGCGACGAGCGGTGCCAGACGCTGCAAGTCTGCGACGGAATGCGCGTCGCAAGGCAGCTGCCACACCTGTGCGGTCCCGTCCCAGCTGGCGGTGACGATGCGGCGGCCGTCCGGGCTGAACTCCGCGTAGCCCACGCGGCTCTTGTGCTTCAAGATTGGTGTGACCGGTTCGCCCGTGCTCGCGTCCCACACCCGCGCCGTGCCGTTGTGGCAAGCCGTGACCAGGCGGCGCCCGTCACGGCTGAACAACACGTGGATCACGTGACTTCCGTGCATTAACGGGGGCGTGGTGGCACGCCCGGTCTCGGCGTCCCAGACGCGGGCCGTGCTATCCTCGCTGGCGGTGACGATGCGATCGCCCTGGGGGCTGAACGAAGCAGCTAGCACACCGTCGCGGTGCCTGAGGGGGCTGCCTACGCGATCGCCCGTCTCTACGTCCCACACCTGGGCCTCGCGCTCCTCGAGCGAGCCGTCCCAGCAGGCGGTGACAACACGGTGTCCGTCGGGACTGAAGCTGGCGTGTTCGACCCAGTTGTCGTTGGGAAAGCTCTTGAGCTCCGCGCCGGTCGCGACGTCCCAGAGGCGCGCCGTATGGTCGTAGCTGGCCGTGACGACGAGCCGGCCGTCCGGGCTGAACGACGCGTCCCGCACGCGATCTTGGTGTTTTAGCGGCCCACTGGTTGGTTGCGCCGTTACCGCATCCCACACCCGCGCCGTGCCGTCGTCGCTGGCGGTGACGATGAGCCGGCCGTCGGGGCTGAACGAGGCGTGTTGCACCGCCGCGCCGTGCAGCGTAAAGAAGCTGAGCGGCTGGCCGGTCAGCGTATCCCACACCCGCGCGGTCCTGTCTGCGCTGGCGGTCACGACGCGGCTACCGTCCGGGCTGAACGATGCGTGCGTTACCGCTCCGCGGTGCCGCAACGGCGGCCCGGCTGGCTGGCTGGTCGCCGCGTCCCACAGCTGCGCCGTGCCGTCTTCGCTGGCCGTAAGCACCAGGTGCCCGTTCGGGCTGAACGCGGCGTGGGACACCGCGCCGCGGTGCCGCAGCGGCGGCAGCAATCGGTCGCTCGTGGCCAGATCCCACAACCGGGTCGTCCGGTCCCACGAGCTCGTCAGCACGCGGCGTCCGTCGGGCGCGAACGCTGCGCACAGCACAAAACTGCCGTGCCGGAGCGACGGACTGACCGGCTCACCCGTCGCCGCATCCCATACGCGTGCCGTGCCGTCGTAGCTGGCTGTCACGACCCGCCGGCCGTCAGGACTGAACGACGCCTTCAGAACCGCCGCGCTGTGCCTGAGCGGCGACAGGGTCACGAGGGTACCGCTCTCGGTGTTCCACACCGCGGCAGTCCAGTCCCAGCTGGCGGTAACCACGCGGCGGCCGTCTGGACTGAACGAGGCGGTGATCACGCCCTCCAGGTGTTTGAGGGGCGGCGCGCACGGTTCGCCGGTCTGCGCGTCCCAGAGGCGTGCTTCACCGGGACCGCCGAATCCGCCGGCAGCGGTCACGACCCGGCGGCCGTCCGGGCTGAATGAGGCCTGATTGACAAACGTGGAGTGCGCAAGCGGCGGCGTGATCGGTTCGCCCGTGTCGCTGCTCCACACGCGCGCCGTGAAATCGCCGCTGGCCGTAACCACGCGGTCCCCGTTCGGGCTGAACGATACGTAGGCGACCGCCGCGCGGTGCCGCAGCGGCGGACCGACCGGGGCGCTCGTCGCCACGTCCCATACCTGAGCGGTCCCGTCGCGGCTCGCCGTGGCCACACGCCGCCCGTCGGGGCTGAAGCACGCGTGCCGGATGGCGTCTCCTTGCTTGAGCGGCGCGCTGCGCGGCTCGCCGGTCGCTGCGTCCCAGACCCGCGTCGTCGAGTCTGCGGCGGCGGTGACCACCAGGCTGCCATCGGGGCTGAATGCCGCGTGAGCCAGTCGGGCGGCATGACGCAGCGGCGGCGTGACGGGTTCGCCCGTCTCTGTGTCCCACACCCGTGCGATCCCGTCCTCGCTCGCGGTCACCACCCGTCGCCCGTCGGGGCTGAATGCCGCGTGCCAGGCGGCACGATCGTGGAACCAGATCTCGACCAGCTTGGGGCTCCGCATCCAGACAGCGGCCAGGCGCATGCGGTGCATCTCTTGCCGCGCCGGGTCTTGCTTATCGAGCCCCATGGCGCGGACGAACCAGGGGATCGCGGCGAAGAAGTCCCCCTCGTTCGTGAACCGCACCCCATTGGCGATGCTCAGCCGCACCAATTGTTCGGTGGCCTCGTCGCGCTGCCGCACGGCCTCGACCCGCGCGCGCGCGATCAGCACCGTGCTGGCCGCGAGACCAAGAACCGCCGCGACCAGCAGCCCGGCTGCGAGCAGCACCGCCGTCTTGTGCCGCCGCGACCACTTGGCGAGCCGCTGCGCCACCGTGGGACGTCCGGCCCGAACCGGCTTGTCCTCGATGAAGCGTCTCAGGTCATCTGCCAGCTCCGCCGCCGCGGCGTAGCGCTCCGAGGGCACCTTGGCCATCGCCTTCAACACGATAGTCTCGAGATCGCGTGGGATGCGCCGGTCAAGCCGGCGCGGCGGTAGTGCTTCGGCCTCGGCCACCTGCTTGATGAGACGTGCACGGTCCGGCTCGTCGAACGCCGGGCGCGCGGTCAAGAGCTCGTAGAGCGTCAGCCCCAGGCCGTAGATGTCGCTGCGTGGGTCCGACCATCCCTGGAACCGCTCGGGCGCCATATATCGCAGGGTCCCAAGCAGGTCGCCGGTGTGCGTGAGCTCATCGGCTCCCTCCGCCTTGGCGAGGCCGAAGTCGGTCACCCAGACGGTGCCGTGCCTGTCGAGCAGCAGGTTCGAAGGCTTGATGTCGCGGTGCAGCACGCCGTTTTGGTGCGCATAGGCAAGGGCCTCGGCGGCCTGGATGCCGATGCGTGCGACGCTGTAGAAATACTGCCGGCGCGAACCTGCCGCGCTGGGGATGTCCGACGAGCCGGGCAGCGCCGGCGCCGTTCCACGCCTGGGTCGACCGACCCCTGTACCGGGCTCGGACCCGTCCGAAGACGCTTGCGTGGTGCCCGGGTCAGGCTCGCGCGCCGTATCGGGCGCCGAGCCATCCGCCGGCGTGAATTTTCCGGTGAGCAATCGCCGCGCAAGGCCGGCGCTATCGGCGTCCCATGCCCGCGAGGTCGCAGTGCCGCCGGGCCCCGCGGTTGCACCCATCCGGGCCATCTCGCCCAGCAGCTGATCGAGGCCCCAGCCGTCGATGAACTGCATGGCGTAAAAATGCGCCGCCCCCTGCTCGCCGACGCCGAACACCGGCACGATGTTGCCGTGGTGCAAGCGGGCGGCGGCGCGCGCCTCGCGATGGAACCGGCGCACGTGGTCCCGGTCCATCAGTAGTTGCGCCGGCAGTACTTTGAGCGCCACGTGTCGGCCGAGCGATTGCTGCTCGGCCTCGTAAACGACGCCCATGCCGCCCCGGCCGATCTCGCGGATGATCCGGTAATCGCCCAGCATGCTGCCGGCCGGCTGCGCGGGCCCCGGGCGGCGGGAACCGGATCCGCTGGCGGGCCGCAACTCGCAAAGTCGCTCGATCAAGCCCTCGACCGCCTCGCTATCCGGGCCCGCGCCGAGCGGCGCCTGCGCCCGGAGCGGCCCCAGCAGCTTGTCGGTGTCCGTGAGTGCGTCCACCGCCTTGGCGCAGCGATCGCACTCGAGCAGATGCCGCGCCATCGGTTCCGCCTCGACATCCGAGCTCTCGCCGAACGTGAACCGGCGGAGGGCTTCGGCGTCAGGGCAACCGGACGGTAGCTGCACGGTATCACTCCGGGGACCGCGCGCGGGCCGGCCGCCCAGGCAGAACGATCCAGCAAGAAAGTATGCGCGATCGCGGGCGGACCTGTCCCGGCTTCCGGAAGAAAACGGGCGGCTCTGCGGTTGCCGGGCCCCACGCACCGAAAGGCGGCCGAGCGCCCATCATTCCAGCAAACCTTTGAGCTCCTGGTGCAACCGCCGTAGTACACGCGACTTCGCGAGATAGACGGCGTTCACGCTCATGCCCAGTTCGGCCGCGACTGCGGCGGCCGGCCGGCTCCCCACCACGCACTCCCAGCACGCCTTCCAGGTGGTCGGTTCGAATTCCTGCTGCATGAGCTTCAGTGCGCGGCCGACGAGGTAGCGGCGGTACTCGAACTCGTCGAAGTCGTCGGTCTCCGGCGCACGCAGATCGGCAATGGGCGGGTCGGTCGGCCCGGCCGTCGGCAGGGCGCGGCGACGCCGCTGCTCGCGCCACTTGTTCCGCGTCACGGTGCGCAGCCAGCCTCGGAAACTCTTCTCCGGGTCGTACGCGAAGCCAGGCAGCTTTTGCACGAGCACGAGCAGCACTTCCTCGACAAGATCGGCGGCGTCCTCCGGTCCCAAGCCCACACGACGCGACCAGGAATAGAGCAGCGGTGTATAGAGCTTGACGAAGCGCGACCATGCCTCCTGTTCGGAAGGCTGCCGCAGGCGTTCGAGCAGGCTTACCGAGGTGGTGTACATGGGGCAGGCGACGGCCCGATCCTGTGCGCAGACGGCGAGAGCCGCGGCTGACGGGCGGGGCGACGCCCGCCAGTATAGACCGGCGCGCGAGCAGAGTCATACGAACGAAGCTTCCGGCGGCGCTGCTGCGGTGTACAGATGCTCGTCCGTGTCAACTGGGAATGCCTTGAAGCGGGACGGATACACATGCCCGTAGCCGACTCGCCCCCGATGCAACCGCCAACGCCGGACGTGGGTTGTCCCCAGGCGCTGGTCCGTGGCGCCCGATGCTGCGCTGATCCTACCCACCCGGTTGAATCAGTCCCTCGGTAGCAGAGCAGACCCTGCTGCGAGAGTTGTGGCGCCTCACCTAGCCAGGGCCGCCAACAATTCCGTGATCGCCTGTTCGAGCACGGGGCAGGCGCCCCGCAGCGATTCCAGCAAACGAGGGGTTTCGCTCACGAGCCGTTTCCGCTTGCCCGGGTCCGTCGTGCCGCTCTCGAGGTTATCCAGTCGGTCCGCCAGCTTGATGAGCTTCGCCTCGCGGGACGCGCTGGCCATGCGGCGGATCATGTCCTCATGACGTTCGCGCTTCGGCAGCCGGCTGTCGTTGGTCAATTCCGCGACAATCCGCGCCACCCGCTCCCCGAACGCCTCGGCCAGCTCGTCGTGGCGCGTCCCCGAGTCCTCGATCGTATCGTGTAGGACGGCCGCGCAGAGGATCTCGACGTCCTCGCATCCCGCCCGCCGCCTCAGATGCTCGGCCACGCGGAGCGGGTGCACGATATAATCCGTCTCGCCGCCTGCCTCGTGGCGCTTCTGGCCGCGATGCTGCTCGAAGGCGAAGACCACCGCGCTCGCGTACAGCCTGTAATCCACGCGACTCCCCGAGCTGTGCTGAGGCGCTCCTCGCCCCGGCGGCAGTTACCCCTCGGGCAACCAGAACGAGCCGAACGAACCATCGGTTTCCGCGAATCCGGCTGCGGTAACAGGCGGGTCAGAACGAGGCGGCGAGATCGGCCTCGGTGAGCACCTCCAGATTGATCCGCTTGAGTGTCTCGACGGCCAGCTCGTGATTCTCCACGTGCATCGCCAGCGCGGCGCGCCCGCGCGGGTGAATCATCATCGGGTACGCATAGTGGATGTTAATCTCCGCCTGCAGCAGAGCGGCGCAGACATCGACCAGTGGCTGCTGGATCTCCGGGAGCGCGACGGCCAACAGATCACTCTCGGCGATCGCCAACCCCGCGCGTTCGAGGATCTCGCGCCCCTGCTCGGGATGGCTCAGAACGAGCCGTACGATCGCACAGTCGGCCGAGTCGATGATCGACAGGGCGACGATGCGCACCTTGGTTTGATCGAAGCGGCGCACCACGTCGAGCAACTGGCCCACGCGGTTCTCGAGAAACACCGAGAACTGCCGGATGCTTGGCCAATCGCGCGCACGGTCGGTCCGGTAATCCGTCGAAGCTCCAGCGCCGGTGCTCATAGCAGCTCCCTTGCCGATCCGCAGGTCGCCCCATACTCCGAGAAGCTCAACGAGCGGATGAGCTGACCAGTCGCCCGAATGGTGCGGGAAGAGAGGAACGCCCCCCGAAATCCGCCCGTGTTGGTTGCGCCGTAACGATATGCGAAACCGGGGCATCGGTCAATGGTCCACTAGCGCCCGAGCCCCTCGTTCGCCTCGCGAATCGCCTGCCCGAGCATGCCCGAGTAGCTCCCCACCACTACCGCGATGTCTAACAGAAACACCGCGACGGCCAGGAGCCATACCAGGTAGCGCGCGGGTCGGATCAGGAGCGGCAGGACGAAACCGGCCAGCGCCGCGGCGGCAGTGGCCCAGGCGGCCGTATCACCGTGCGTGCGCAAAATACGAGACGCCTTCAGGACACTCGCTTGCCACCCCGACTCGCCCGATGCCGCCGACCGCGTGTCGGTCACGCGCTCGACCGCCGGCACGACCAGACTCAGCAACAGGTAAAGCACGCCGAGACCGGCAGCGAGGTAGAGCGACGCCAGGGTGAACCGGCTCCGCCGCATTCGTGCAACAGCCGGGCGGGCGCTGCCCATGGTCGGTTTCTCCCAATGAGCGGTTCCGCGATGCGGTGCCGACACACCAGGACTAGGTTGTGTCCGGTGTTTGGATACTAGCCCGACGCGCCAGCGAGGCACAACGTCCCTGCTGGGGATTCCCTCGCTAGCCCGGCACCATGCCATCCGGACCGGGACACAGCTCAGACTCAATCGCTTGTCGCGCGCGTCTGCCGCCGTGCCGCTTGCACGGTGTTGCTCAGCAGCATGCTGATGGTCATGGGCCCGACCCCCCCCGGCACGGGGCTGATCGCGCCGGCCACCTCTCGGACTGCCTCGAAATCCACGTCGCCGACCACGCCCCCCGCCACGCGGTTGATGCCCACGTCGATCACGGTGGCGCCCGGTCGCACCATGCTTGCATTCAGGAATCGCGGCGTGCCGATCGCCGTGACGATGATGTCGGCCTGGCGGGTGATGTCGCCGATGTTGCGGGTGCGGCTGTGGCAGACCGTGACGGTCGCATTGGCGCCCGGCCCCTTCTGCATGAGGATGAGCGCGAGCGGCTTGCCGACGATGTTGCTCCGTCCCACGACGACCACGTGCGATCCTTCGACCGGGATCGCGCTGCGCAGCAGCATCTGCTGCACGCCGTGCGGGGTGCACGGGAGAAAGCGCGGCCGGCCGGCGGCGAGCAGGCCGAGGTTCTCCGGGCCGAACCCGTCGACGTCCTTCTCGGGATCGACGGCATCGACGATCGCGTCCTCGTCGATCTGCTCGGGCAGGGGCAGCTGCACCAGGATTCCGTGTACCGCGGGGTCCTCGTTGAGCTCGGCGATGAGGTCCAGCAGCTCGGGCTGCCCGGTGTCCGCGGGGAGCCGGTGCAGGGTGCTGCGGATGCCGGCCTGCTCGCAGGCCCGCCGCTTGTTGCGCACGTAGATCTGGCTCGCCGGGTCTTCTCCAACGAGCACGGCGGCGAGACCGGGGGTGAGCCGGCTCTTCGCCTGGAGCTCGCGAACGCGCTCGGCTACCTCGGCCCGGATAGTCTCTGCCAGCTTGCTGCCGTCGATGATCTGAGCGGTCACGAGGTCGTTTCCTGCGTTCCTTGTTGGACGCGGAGCGCACGGACGCGCCCCACCAGGTCGGGAAGAATCACGCCGGCCTGCCCGTACAGTCCGAGCGCGGCGATGTCGCGCGCGGGCGTGGGCTCGGTGTTGATCTCGATCACGCGCGAGCCGGCCTGCGCGGCACGCCACGCCAGGCTCGCCGCCGGCTGTACCACGGCGCTGGTGCCCACGACAAGCAGGCAATCGCTCTCGGCCACCGCACGCTCGGCCTGTTCCCACACGCCTGGCGGCAGCGGCTCGCCGAACCACACCACGCCGGGGCGCAGCAGTGCGCCGCACGCCGTGCAGCGAGGCAGGGCGCCGAGTGCCTCGCGGCTCGTGTGCTCTCCCCTGCACCCGGTACAGCGCACCACCCAGATGTTCCCGTGCAGCTCGAGCAGCCGCGCGCTGCCCGCACGCGCGTGCAGGCCGTCCACGTTCTGGGTAACGAGCGTGAATCGGGCCCCCAGCGATTCCAGCTCGGCGAGCGCCCGGTGCCCCGCGTTCGGCTCGACGCCCGCGAGCAGGTCGCGGCGATAGTTGTAGAACTCCCAGACCAGCGCCGGGTCGCGACGGAAGGCGGTTGGCGTCGCCACGTCTTCGGCCCGGTGGTTCTTCCAGTAGCCCCCTGCGCCGCGAAACGTCGGCACCCCGCTCTCGTCCGACACCCCCGCGCCGGTAAGCGCGGCTACCGACCGAGCGGCTGCAAGCAACCGCGCAGCACCGTCGAGCAAGCTCGGATCAACGACCCCGCTCATCCGCTACGCACCCCGCTTTTCACGCTTGTCGCCCGAATATACAGAAGACGCCCCTCGCCGTGCGAGGGCAGCGGAGGATGTGAGCCTGGTCAAATCAACGAGAATCTTCGTCAGTACGTGCTGTCGCGGCCCGTCCACACGGTTGAACTTGCGAGCGGACCTCCCGGTGAGCGACATTTACCTGAGCGGCAGGCCGAGTCCATAATGCCTGGCTCCTCCACCGGAGCCGTTCGGGAGAATCCAAGATGAACCGCGAGGATGCTCTGGCGCTCGTTCGCGAGCACACCAAGAACGAGAACCTGGTCAAGCACATGATGGCCGTTGAAGCGGCGATGCGGGCGTACGCACGGCGCTACGGCGAGGACGAGGACAAGTGGGGGATCGTCGGCCTGCTGCACGACTTCGACTACGAGCGCTGGCCCAACCCGCCCGACCACCCGCTCCAGGGTGCCGAGATCCTCCGCGCACGCGGCTACCCGGAGGACGTGATCTACGCGATCAAGTCACACGCCGACTACCTGACCGACTGCCCGCGCGCGTCGCGTCTCGACAAGGCGCTCTACGCGTGCGACGAGCTGGCCGGGCTGATTACGGCGGCGGCGCTGGTGCGGCCGACGGGCATCACGGACCTCGAGGCGTCCAGCGTCAAAAAGAAGATGAAGCAGAAGAGCTTCGCAGCGAACGTGAACCGTGAGGACATCGCGCGCGGCGCCGCCGACCTGGGCGTGGACCTCACCGAACACATCCAGTTCGTGATCGACGCGATGAAGACGATCGCAGACGAACTGGGGCTGCGCGGCACCGGCCAGGGCGTCTAGCCCCCTCCCGTACCTGACTTCCCCGGGTTGCGGTCCCCTCGCCCCTGCGCCCACGGATCACGCGGACAGTCGGCAGTCCGCAGTCGGCAGGCATTCATAAGTCGTCGGTCGGTTTTGTCATCCTGAGCCGGCGAGGAACGAGCAGCGAAGGATCTCGGTGCTTCGTTATGGTGCGGTCCCCTCGCCCCCGGCGCTCACGGATCATGCGGCGGAAAGCGCGATGCTGATACCCCCCCTTGTCCCCCCCTTCGGAAGGGGGGGAAGGGGGGGTATCAGCAATCCCACCGCGCCCGATAGGGCCATCCCATCGCGCCACTGCAATGTCACGATGCATCGATCATGATGAATCGAATACGATCCCATCGCGCCGGCCACGATGTCACGATGCATCGACCATGATGAATTGAATACATTCCGTGATACCCCCCCTACCCCCCTTCGGAAGGGGGGGACAACCGCGCTACCGCGGTGGTGCGGCAGTGATGAACGAGGAAGGGCCGGGGAGCGCCGGAAGCGTCAGGCCGGATCTTCCGCGGGCTCCGCCGTCCACGCCGCCGGATCGCCGTAGCACTCCCAGGGCGTCTTGGCCACCCAGCTGCCGGCGAGGTCGCGGACGACAAGGACTGCGATGCCGCCGAGGATCGGCAGCCCCGCGCCGCAGCAAACGCCCAGGAACGCGCCCCCGCCCGGTGCGGCGTGCGCGGCGATCGCCAGCGGAACCAGGATGAGCAAGCTGATCAGGGCGATCAGCGTGAAGATGAATGCGGTCATCAGTACCCGCGGCGCGCGGTTGCCGCGCCACACGGCGGGCGGCCAGACGTTCTCGCGCCGGGCCCGGTGCACCCCCACATCCAGCCAGAGCCGCAGGCGAGCGCCGCGGGCCCCGGCCAGCGCTGTGTAGACGGCCAGCGTCGCCGCCCCAAAGCCCGCGAACGCTTCGAGCAGCGTCGCCGAGACCATCTCCAGCAGCGCGTTGGGCAGCATGCGCCCGGCGCGCGGATGCGACACGCAGGCCTGGATCAGTAGGAGCAGCACCATGGCGATGCTCGCCGCTACCGCCAGCCGCCACAAGCCGCCCGCCAGGTACAGCCAGAACAGGCAGCGGCCGCGGCGGCGATCCGGATCCACCCGGCGTAGCCAGAGCGCGGACTGCAAGTCGCTCCAGCCGAACTTGGCGCAAACCACCGCCACGGAAAGGGCCGGCTGCGCGGTCAGCTCGTAAACCAGGAAGCCGATGCCGAATAACAGCGACCAGAGGAGATAGTTCGGGCGAGATCCGGCGCCGTCGCCTTCGCCCGCATCAGGACCGGTCATCGCACACCCGAATCGGACGGCGCCGGGATGCAGCGCGGGCACTCCAGGGCCGTGTCGTGTCCGAGGGCACCCGCGAATCGCCGGGAGTTACAGGCCGGGTTCAAGGCTCGATGCGGCGGGCACTGGCCCGGCCGCGACAAGCTTCTTGCGCGCCGAATCGACGGTGAGATTCAGGCCTTCGAGCGTGCGGGCGCCGAGTAACCGGAGGTCCCCCGGCTCCGCGAACACCACCTCGTCGATCGTGAAATATTTGTCCACTCTGACAATGGCAAAGCCAACGCTGCGCGTGATCTGCGCCCCGTTCGCCATGGCAAAGGTGACATCTTTTTTCTCACGCGCGATGCCAAGTTTTTCGAGCGTCGTCTCGGGCACCCACGTGTATTCGCTCCCCGTATCGACAAGGACCTTAGGCAAAACTGCCGAGCGGCGGCGCTCCACCGAGTTCTGAATCGTGCATCGCACGTAAAACGTACCCATGCAGTCTTTCACGAGCCTATCCCACGACTCAGGCCGCTTCTTTGTCGTGCATCGCGGCGAAGCGTTCGAGGTCTTCCTTGCCCTTGCGGAAGCAGAAGTCCCCGAAGCTCTCCGCCTCCTGCCGATCCGCTTTGAAATAGAGGAAGAGCGGCACCAGTGTGCGCACGATCTCGTCGTGGGCCACCAGATCCTTGTACACCCAGTTCATTCGCGTGCCGATGGTGTTGCCGCCGACAAGCATCGTGTACCGCCCGGCCGCCTTGCCGACCAGGCCAATGTCGCAGTTGTAAGGGCGGGCGCAGCCGTTCGGGCAGCCGGTCATGTGGATCGAGAACCGTTCGGCTTCAAGCCCCAGCTTGGCGATCTCGCGTTCGAGTTCGTCGATGATCGACGGCAACGCCCGCTCGCTCTCCGTCACGGCCAGGCCGCAGGTGGGAAGCGCCGGGCAGGCCATCGAGTAGCGCAGCACGTTCGAGATCTCATCGTGCGGCGGCACGGCGTGCTCGCGCAGCGTGCGCTCGATCTCTTCCCGCCACTCGGCCTGGAGGTCGGTGAGCAGGATGCTCTGGATCGCGGTGAGCCGGCCGTTCATCCCGAGCGGCCCGAATCGTTCGAAGAGCGTGCGCAGCGCGGCCTTGTACCGTACTGCGACGTCCTGGATCCGGCCGTTCTCGATGTTGACTCCCAGGTAAAATCGGCCGTCTCCCTGCGGGTGCCAGCCGAGGTGATCGTCCAGGCCGGTGACGTCGGCGGGGTGCGGCGGCGGCAAATCGCGCCCGATGTACTCGCACACCTTGGCCCGGAACTGCTCGAGCCCCCAGCGGTGGATCAGATACTTGAGCCGCGCCTGGTCCCGGTCGTCACGCCGGCCGAAATCGCGCTGCACGCCGACCACCGCGGCGGCGGCGTCGATCACCTGGTCCGGCGTGATGAACGCGAGCCGCTTGGCGAGCGCCGGGAAGGTCTCCTTCTTGGCCGGCTTCATTCCCATGCCGCCGCCGGCCAGCAGGTTGAACCCGATGAGCTGCCCCTGCTCGACGACCGCCAGCAGGCCCAGGTCGTTATCGTACACGTCGACGCAGTTGTCCTCGGCGAGCGCGATCGCCATCTTGAACTTGCGCGGCAGGTAAACCGCGCCGTAGATCGGCTCCTCTGCGGGCGTGCCGCGGCCCGGCAGATCCGTGAGCTGCTCGCCGTCGACCCAGATCTCGTGATAGGCGCGCGTGCGCGGCGCAAAGTGCGCGGCGAGCTCGTCCGCCACGCGCTGCATGGGGTCGCGCACGCCGTCCCCATGGTGCGGGGCCGGGCAGCAGACGACGTTGCGGTTCACGTCCCCGCAGGCACCCAACGTGGAGAGCAGGCAGGAGTTGATCTCGTGGATGGTCTGCCAGAGATTGCTCTTGAGCACGCCGTGCAGCTGGAAGCCCTGCCGCGTGGTGATGCGCAGCGTGCCGTTGCCGTAGCGCTCGGCCAGATCGAGCTGGGTGAGGAACTGCGTGGCGGTGATCTTGCCGCCCGGTATCTTCGAGCGGATCATGAACATGTACGCCCGCGCGGACTTGTTCTGCCCCGGCGCGCGGTTCTTACGCGCCTCGCGATCGTCTTGCTGGTACGTGCCGTGGAACTTGAGCAGGGCCGCGTCTGCCTTCGCAAAGTGCTCCGTGTCCTGCGCAAGCTCGGCTGCGATCGTGCCGCGCAGTTGCCCGCTGTTCTCTTTCACGATCTCAGCGCCCGAGCGCTCTGGTTTGGCCGGCATAACAATCTCCGCGTGAAGGAGACGTCCCTGTCTCGGCGCTTGCCCGCCCGGATGCGAAGGGCGCGCATCGGCCGGCTCCCGCCTCTGCCCGAAACGACACGGCGTTCGCCGTCCGGTTCGCCGTTATTCCCGGGGAGCCCGGGCGGACCGTTTAGTTTAGTCGATCACGGTCCCCAAGGGTACGCGAGCTTGCCGCTCCGCGCCGAAACGGCTTCCGTGCAGCTCCGCCCGCTCCCCGCCGCACAGGCGACGATGTTCGGCGCGGGTCTCCCACATGTTCGGCGCGGGTCTCCCGACCCCGCCGCTCATGACTCGTCGGCAGACCCGCGCGAACAGAAGATCCGCGCCATCAGCAGGTCGAAGACCCGGTCGCCCCGTTCGGGCCTGTGGACGGCCTCATTTGCCCGGCGGGACGGGCTGGCCGCGCACGGCGG
The DNA here is from genome assembly GCA_041487215.1 of Planctomycetia bacterium. GTDB lineage: Bacteria > Planctomycetota > Planctomycetia > JALXBF01 > JBGPMX01 > JBGPMX01. Next base: position 30,118 of record JBGPMX010000003.1, read on the forward strand.
TGCGGATGCGATAGAGCGCCGAGGCCGTGGTGACGTAGAGCGTGTCGCGCCGCGGTCCGCCGAACGCGCAGTTCGTGGGCGGCTCCGGCGTTCGGACCACGGTGAGCAGCTGGGCCTTGGTCTGATCTTCGTTGACAAGGAAGACATGGACCCCGGCCTGGTCACCGGCCCCGGCGGTGGCCCAGATGCGACCGGAGTCGTCGATCGTCATACCGTCGATGCCGCGGCCGGTGCCAAAGTCGTACAGCACGCGCGCCTTGAGCGTCGCCGTGTCCCCGGTGAGATCGTAGCTCAGAAGCAAGCGGTTGGCCGCACTCTCGGGATTGTCGGCCAGGTAGAGCGTTTTTTCGTCCGGTGCGAGCGCGATTCCGTTCGGGCGCGACACGCTGTCGATGATTCGGGTGAGCTTCCCGTCGGGGTGGATGCGGTACACGGCCTCCTTATCCTGCTCCACCCCCTTGCGGTCTCCGTAGCGCGGATCGGTGAAATAGATATTTCCCTGCGAATCGATGGCCAGGTCGTTCGGGCTGTTGAGCCGTTTGCCGTTGTAGCGATCGGCCAGGGTGACCACGCGGCCGTCCTTCTCGGTCCGTGAGATTCTCCGTCCGCCGTCGCTCGAATTCCCCTCGGCAGCCACCAGCCGTCCCTGGGGGTCGAAGGCCAGCCCGTTGGCGCGCCCGCTCGGCTCGCGAAACACGCTGACCTTGTCTCCCGGCTCGAGCTTGAGGATGCGGTTGCGGGGAATGTCCTCGAACAGAAGGAAGCCGTCGGGGTGCCAGGCGGGCCCCTCGCTGAACTGGAGTTCCCCCACCACCCGCTCCAGCTTGGCGCCCGGCGGAATCAGTTCGGGCTCCGCGGCGCCCGCGGGAGGAGCGGCTGCGAGCAGGATCAGCAGCGCAAGGCGGGAATGCAAGGCAGGCATCGGCATCTCCGCGTGGGATCGTTGCGGGTCCGGGGGGGCGGCCGGGGCGTTGCACAAGGGCCCATCGCTCCACGGGTCGCCCGTGCGGCCGGAGCGGGAGCAGCGCCGATTATCGGCCGATGGTCAGCCCTGTGCCACAAGAAAGGGCCCGTAAAGAAATAACTTGACCATTTGACCCACTTGAAAGAGAGAATCCGCCGCGTGTCGCCCATCGAACTGCCGTTGCATCTCCGATGGAGTGCCAGGGTGTATCTCGGCGGATTCTCTCTTTCAATGAAGGCCTCACACCGTTGAAACGGGCAGAAATGGAGCCACTGCGAGGGCACGTTGCGCGCGCCGGCTCGGGGGCTGTTTCGTCGATTCGCTGCCCGAACCAACCCAGGTACCTCGCTCGCAGTGGCTCCATTTGTAGGTCAAATGTGCAAGTTATTTTTTTACGGGCCCAAATCAGCCCGTGTAACCCGGGTACTGCTCCTGGAGCGGCCGGGCGTCGCGGCTGACCGGGCCGCGCTTCTGGAAGGCGTCGCGCACGTAGCGCGGCAGGTGAAAGAGGCGGCGGTGCGCGATGCCGTCGTAGAAGCCGAGCGGGGTGCTCACGCGCGCGGCAATGCGTGCGTCGATCTCGGTGGGGTCAACGGCCGCGGCGTCGACCGAGCCGGGCCCGGCAAGCGTAAAGGACCAGTCCGTGGTGTAGGCGGGAAGAAACACGGCGTAGCTGGCCGCGTGCGGCCAGGCCGACCGGACCGTGCGGTAGATCATCGCCGCGCTCTCCAGGCCGTGCAGGGTCACGGCATCCGATTGCAGGGCCACGAGGCCGCCGGGGTTGAGACGATCGCGTACCCGCTCGTAGAACTCGGCGGTGAAGAGGCGGCAGGAGGGGCCGCCGGCCATGGGGTTGGTCACGTCGATGATCACGACGTCGAACCGTTCGCGGCTGGTTTCGACGAACGCGCGTCCGTCTCCGAAGCGCAGCTTGGTGCGCGGGTCGTCGAACGACCCGGCGTGGAACGTGGGCAGGTGCTCGCGCGCGGCGGCCACCACGTGGGGATCGAGATCCACCATGACGGCGCGGCGAACGGAGCGGTGCCGCAGCACCTCGCGGAGCGTCGCCCCCTCGCCCCCGCCAAGCACCAGCACGTCGCGCGGCGCGGCGTGTAGCAGCAGGGCCGGATGGACCAGCGACTCGTGGTAAATGTGCTCGTCCGCCTCGAAGCTCTGCACCTCGCCGTCCAGCAGCAGGCAGCGGCCGTAGGCCTCGGTCTCGACGATCTCGATCTCCTGGAATTCGCTCTGCACGCGGACGACCTCGCCGCGTACGGCGTGTGCGGTGTACTCCCAGGGAGCGGCCCAGTCGAGCATCCAGCGGTGACGGAACGCGCGCGGGGGCGGCGCGGCAACCGGTTCGCGGCGGCCGGGGTCCCGTGGTGTGCTGTGCCGCCGCGTTGTCACTGCGGCACCGCCGTCGGGGCGCGCGCCCCGGTCATGGCGCCCGGTGGCGCGGCCTGCCAATGCGCGGCGCGCGACGGATCGAGCTGGCCGCGCTCGAGCTCGAGCTCCATCACTCGGCCGGCGCCCAGCGACGCGGCCAGGTACGCCTTGGCGCGGTGGGGATCGGTGACGCCGCTGCACACGAAGATGTCGCCGCTCGCCGTCCCGAGCTCCGGCCAGGTGTGCAGCGCCAGGTGACTCTCGGCGAGCACGACGACCAGGCTCACCCCGTGCGGCTGGAAGCGGTGTGCGTGCACGGCGACCACCGAAGCGCCCATCGCGTGGGCCGCCGCCACCGCGT
>JBGPMX010000004.1:0-32701 GCA_041487215.1 Planctomycetia bacterium
ACTCCCATCCTGCTGACAGCTTTGTCTCCCCCGTGGCCGTCAGATTGGAGCACTGTGGGTTTCGCGATCACTGAGGAGCTCACGAGGACCGCAACTCCGCGGATAGTAGCGGCGCGAGATGTATGACTCAATGAATTTCCCGCGCGGCCCCAAGTGCGTCGGGAACCACAATCGGGACTTCCCCAGGTTTGTGGGCGCTGGCGAGGGCCATGATTTTGGTTTGGTCATCGTTGTTGCAGGGGTTGCTCATTGCCGCCCCCTGCACCCCAGGCTAGCCACTTCTCTGCTTGCCGCTCTTCGTTCAGGCTTGCTTCGAATTCGGCCGGGCTCGGGTAGGCCAGGGGCCAGATCGGCGGAATCACGTCGTGCTCGCCCGTCTTCCGGCCTGGGATCCTTCCACTACCCCGAAGGGGTTAGACAGGATGCGGGACGCGCGTGTGGACGCCTGTGTTGAACCCCTTCGGGGTACGTATCCTGATCCGACCGCTCACCCAGGGTGGCGCGGCCAAAGCCGCTGACCCTGGGCTGTGGGGTCTAACGCCTGCGGCGTAGCGCGGTGACTGAAGACGCCCACTTTTTTGAGGAAGCTTGGGGCGTTTAGGCAGGTATGCAACGGCGACCGGGCCGCTCGCGACCACGGGTGGAAGCTTGCACCGGTGCGATCAGGTGATCGGAGCGGCTCGAAGAGGAGTGAGCCAGACTCTCGTGCGGCCGGAAGCAGGGGCCAAGGTCAAAAAGGGGCAAGGGACTGCCGGGCACCCTTGCGATCGGATGATCAATCGGGTGATGCGATCGAAGTGCTGAGAGCCCCGACCTACCTGGCCGCAAACTCCAGCGTGCGGGTGCCGACTACCTTGTGGAAGTGCAGCTGAACTTCTCCGTCCACCACTCGCCGCAACCCCTCCACCAGGCACGCCGGCTCGTGGTCGCTCTCGCCGATCCGCACGATCTCTTCGAGCGGCGTGCCGGGCGCCACGGTGAACGTGTCCTGGTGGATGATCTGGTCGCCGGCATCGAGCTCGGGGACGATGAAGTGCACGGTCGCGCCGTAGGTGAGCATGCGATGCCCGAACGCGTCGCGGTAGGGCTGCGAACCGGGAAACGCCGGGAGCAGCCCGTGGTGCAGGTTGATGATCCGGCCCCCCGCGAACTTCCAACACGTCGACGGGGGGATGAGCCGCATGTAGCGCGCGAGCACCACGTAGTCGATATCGTACTCGTCGAACAGCTCGACCATGCGCGCGTTGTCAGGGGTCCCACGCGCGTCGCCGACCAGCTGCCAGTCCACGCCGAACTGCTCCGCGATGGCGCGGCAAGTCGGCTGGTTTCCGATCAGCACGGCGGGGGTCGCCTGCAAGCGGCGGTCCCGGATGGCGCGCAGCACGGCCAGCGGCGGCTCGGGGCGAAAAGTCGTGCAGATCGCCAGCCGCGGCGGCCGGTCGTGCTCTTCACGTGACCACGTCAGGATGGATAAGCCCTTGTGCCGGCCGATCTCGTCCATGCGTGCGCGCAAGCCGGGCATCGCATCGCGCGGGCCGGGCCAGTCGATGCGCAGCAGCATCGCGAAGACGCGCTCCGCATCGTGATCGTACATCTGGATCTCGGAGATGTTCGCGCCGGCCGATGTGACGTAGTGCACGATGGGATCGGCCAGCCCGCAGTTGTCCGGTCCCACCGCCGTGATGATGACCTGCATGACAACCCCCTGTTCGGTAGTGGGTCAGTTTGAGAATCGACCCCCCCTTCCCCCCCTTAGCAAGGGGGGGTATCAGCCAAACTGACCCACTCCCCCCGGGTCCGAAAACGCCGGCTTTGCCGGATGCAACGGGCCGGTGCATCCCCGCCATGTCGTCGCGCGATAGTCTAGCTTCCGCGGCTCGGCGCGGAGCGGGGTGTGTGAAGAATGACGGCGGACGAGTGACGAATGTCAGCGGAATGACGAACCACCCGGCCCGATCCGGCACAGCGTGCGTCGCTCAGCGCGAGTACCGGGCAATCGCCTGCGGGTTCAGCTGGATGCCGAGCCCCGGCCCGGTCGGCACGGGCAGCATGCCGTCCCGGTCGAGCCGGAACGGGGGATCGATCAGCTCCTCGATGTACGGGACCCCGGTCTGGTACTCGACCCAGCGCGCGACCGGCAGCGCGGCGGTGAGCGCCAGGTCGGCCGCGACGCCGATCGCCGTGTTCCAGCCGTGCGGCACGAGCAGGACGCCGTGGTCGTAGGCCATCCAGCCCATGCGCCGCCCCTCGCTGAGGCCGCCGCACTTGGTCAGGTCGGGCTGAATCACATCCAGCGCCCGTTGCGTGATGTACGGCTGGAACGTCTGGCGCCGCGTGAACACCTCGCCCGTGGCGATGAGCACCGGCGACGCCTGGCGCAGCTCCTTGAACCCATCGAGGTCATCCGGCCGCAATGCCTCTTCAAACCAGGTCACGTGGTATGCGCCGAGCATCCGCGCGGTCTCGCGCGCCCACGTGACGCCGTGCGGCCAGAACTGCTCGCTGCCCCCGGCGTCCACCATGAGCTCGACGTCGTCGCCGACGGTCTCGCGTGCCGTGCGGATCAGCAGTTCGTCGAACTGCCGGCTCACGCGCCCGAAGGGACGCCAGCCCATCTTGATCGCCCGGAACCCCCGCTCCATCTGCCGCTCCAGCTTCTCACGCAAGACCGGCGGGTCATCGAACAGGATCGAGGCGTAGGGCTTGATGCGGTCGCGGTAGTTGCCGCCCAAGAGCCGCGAGACAGGCTGGCCGATCGCCTTGCCCATCAGGTCCCAGAGCGCAATGTCCAGGCCGCTGATGGTGTGCTCGACCGCGCCGCCGCGTCCCTGCCAGAACGAGAGCTGCCGCAGCTTCTCGCTGACCCGTTCCGCCTCCACCACCGTCTCGCCGACGAGCATCGGGCGCAGCAGCGTGAGCGACGCCTCGACGAAGGGCAGGCTGGTGAACGAGCTGCCAATGCCGCTTAACCCCTCATCGGTCTGGATCTCGATGAGCGTGTTCATCTGCTCGTTCGGGTCCGTTCCGCCGGGCCAGCCGGTGTCGTGGGTGGCGCCGCGGAGCGGGATGGTCCGGACATTGGTGATCTTCATGGCATCGGGCTCCTGTGCTGAAGGTAAGCCGGGCAGCGAGCAAGCAAGATAGCGGCTCGCTCGGCCACTCTCAACGGGTCGGGCGGTGTCCATGCCTCGGTGGCGGGTCGCTCGAGGCATAGCAACGGGGGGTATCATCTGACCCAGCAAGCGGGTAGTGGGATCACTTTGAGACCCCCCCTTCCCCCCCTTATCAAGGGGGGGACACGGGGGGGGTATCCGCCGAGCTGACCCAGCGGGCAGGTAGTGGATCACTTTGAGACCCCCCCTTCCCCCCCTTATCAAGGGGGGTATCCGCCGAGCTGAGCCACGACCAACGGGCAAGCGTGCTTGGCTTTGCGCCGGGTTCGCATTATCATCTACCGATGAATCACGCTGGAGTCCTCGTGTAGTTCTCACCACCTGGGACACGGCGGGGACCTGGGGCGCCTCACCTGGTTGCACCGGGCTCGGGTAACCGGTCCGGGGCGACGCCTTTGCGGGTGCGGTTGGGTCTCGGGACACGCCTTGTCATCGTTCGCTCGATTCAACGATTGGCTGCCTGGCGGCTTGTTTTCCTCGCTGCGCCTGTTGAAAAAGCTCCTATTCCGGCGAAGAGATCTTCTCGATGTAGCTGAATTCTCCAGAATTCAGACGCTTCTGAACTCTGGCGAGTTCAGCGACGACTTCTACCGGGAGTCCGGGCCCGCGGCGTGCGTTCGGGCAGGGAGTGCCACGGTCGGCTGGTTTTCTGGAGGAACGTGCCCATGATGCGACAACCGCGAATCCGCGTCGGCCTCTTCCTTGCAGCTCTGATCGCCTGGGGCGTGTGCGACGCAACGGCCCGGGCGCAGTTGCCGATCGCTCGGCTTTTCTCCGTCTTTCCCACGGGGGGCAAGCAGGGGACGAGCGTCGAGGTCGTCATTACCGGGAGTGATCTCGAGGATGTGCAGCAGCTCTACTTCGATCATGCCGGGATCAAATCCGAGCCGGTGACGGAGATGAAGGACGGCAAGGCGGTGCCGGTGCCGAACAAGTTCAAGATCACGATCGACGCGAACGCACCGCTGGGCATGCACGACGTGCGCGCGGTCGGCCGCTACGGCATCTCCAACCCGCGCACGTTTGTCGTCGGCGATCTGAACGAGGTGGTCGAGACGGAGCCGAACAACACGCGCGAGCAGGCGACGCGCATCATGACCAGCGGGCCGGGGAACGTCACCGTGAACGGCCAGATCAACGGCGCGACCGACACGGACTGCTACGTGTTCGCGGGCAAGGCGGGGCAGCGGATCCTGGCCGATTGCGCGGCCCAGCGCATCGATTCCCGGCTGGACGGGCGCCTGGCTCTGTACGGCCCGACCGGCCGGCTGCTCGCCGCCAGCGACGACTTCCACGGCAAGGACCCGTTCCTGGACGTCACGCTGCCGGCGGACGGGGATTACACCGTAGTGCTCACCGACAAGGTCTACGACGGCAGCCCCGAGTACGTGTACCGGCTGTCGATCGGCACGCTCCCGTACATCGACTTCTGCCTGCCGCCGGCGGCGGCGCCGGGGACGACGGCCGGTTTCACGCTGTTCGGGCGCAACCTGCCCGGCGGTCAGCCCGCGCCCGGCGTCATGGTCGACGGGCGGCCGCTCGAGCAGCTTGCCGTGCAGATCCCGGTGCCCGCCGACCCGCTCGCGCAGCAGCGGCTCTCCTACTCGGGCGCGATCCCCGCGCCCGAGAGCACGGAGGACGCGTTCGAGTACCGCCTGAACACGCCGCTGGGGGCTACCAACCCGGTGCGAATCGGCATCACGACGCTGCCCGTCATCGCGGGGATCGAGCCGAACGAGAGCCCGGACAAGGCCCAGCCGGTCACGCCGCCGTGCGAGGTGTACGGGCAATTCCTCACGGCGCGCGACGTGGACTGGTACGGTTTCACCGCCAAGGCGAATCAGCTGTGGGTGTTCGAGGTCATCTCGCAGCGCAACGGGTTCCCGACGGATCCCTTTTTGCTGCTCCGCCGCGGCAAGGACGGCGCGGAGATCGCGAGTGCGGACGACGACGCGGCGAACCCGGCGGGCAACCGCTTCTCGACCAAGAACGATGACCCGATCTTCCAGTCGCCGGCGCTCGCCGAGGGGGATTACCAGGTCTCGGTCCGGAACCTCTACGGCGCGGCGAGGGGGAGCGCACGCTACGTGTACCGCCTGAAGGTCCGGCCGCCCCAGCCGGATTTCCGGCTCGTCGCCATGCACAACGCCCCGGCGATCCCGAACGTGGCCCAGCCGCCCGACTCGCTGCTGGTGCGGCAGGGGGGAAACCAGCACCTGGACATCTACGCCATCCGCCGTGACGGGTTCAACGCCGAGATCACGGTGCAGGCCCAGGCGCTGCCCGCGGGCGTCACGTGCCCGGCGGTCACGATCGGCGCCGGCCAGGCGTACGTGCCGCTGGTCTTCAGCGCCGCCGACAACGCAGCGCCCGGCATCGGCACCGTATCGATCACCGGAACAGCCTCGATCGCCGGGCAGCCGGTGATGCGCGAGGCGCGGCCCGCCGTGATCACCTGGGCCTATGACCCCAACGTCCCGATGCCCGCCCAGGCGCGGCTGGCACGCAGCATTCCCATCGCCGTGCGCGAAGGAGCGCCGTACCGCATGGTCGCCGCGCCTGAAAAAGTGACCATCAGCCGCGGGCTGCCTCTCAAGCTCAAGCTGCAGCTCACGCGACGCGGTGATTTCAAGGATCAGGTCACCGCGCTCGTGCCCGTCGCCCTGCCGCCCAACGTCCAGAACGTCCAGCCCGCGACGATTGCGGCCAACCAGTCGGAGATCGAAGTGACGGTCAACCTGCCCCCCAATGTGCCAACCGGGAACTACACGATCGCGCTGCGCGGCAACGCGCCCGCCGTGCCCTTCACGAAAGACCCCGAAGGGAAGAACAAGCAGAACGTGCAGGTGGGCGACATCAGCACGGCGGTGATCGTCACCGTGACGGATCCGCTGGGCATGGCGGTAAAGCCCGCGCCGGGCGTGGTGAAGAAGGGGGCACGCGCCGAATTCCAGGTGACTCTGACCCGGCTGGGAAGCTTCGCCGGCCCCGTGCAGCTTCAGTTCTTGCAGCTGCCGAGCAACGTCGCGTCGCCGCAGCTGACCGTGCCGGCCGAGGCGAGCGAGGGGAAGCTGACCGTCACGGCGGCCGCGAATGCGGCCAACGGCAGTTTCACGAACGTGATCGTCCGAGCGATCGCGCAGGTGAACGGCCAGGCCATCAACATCGACACGCCATTCACGCTGAACGTGGAGTGAGCTCCCGTGCTTCCCGTCCCCTCGTCTCCCCGTGGTTGCGGTCCCCCGGGGAAAGAGCTCAGGAGTCAGGCAGCTTGTCATCCTGAGCCAGCGAGGAACGAGCACGCGAAGGATCTCGGTGCTCCCCCCGGGTTGCGGTCCCCTCGCCCCCGCGCTCACGGACGATGCGGGAAGAGAGTGATGCGGATACCCCCCCTTGTCCCCCCCTTGGCAAGGGGGGGAAGGGGGGGTATCAGCTGCACGGGGAGGTGAGACGCTGCTTTGCGCTGGGAGGCGATTGTGCTGCGTGAGGGGGAGCCCTCACCCCGTCCCTCTCCCACGGATCCATGAGCGGGAGAGGGGGCCGGACTCCGACAGCGCGGAACGGATAACGGGAACGGGCATCAGTTGCTGGCCGTGGCGGCCTTGGGCGGGACGGTCAGCGCGATGGGCGCGCTGGCGTAGCTCACCTTCACCACGAAGTTGATCGACACGTTGGCCAGCACAGTGATCGGCAGGTCGTCGACCGAGGTCGCATTCGCCGCCGCCTTGAGCACGATCGAGCCCTGCGTGGCGTTCTCGCCGAGCAGGGTCTTCGAGGCCTTTTCGTCGAGCGTGATGCCCGGCGGCAGCGGATCCCCGTACACGCTCCCGAGGTGCCGCAACCGCACGTCGAGGTTGATGGGCTTCGTGTAGCCCGGGCTGCGCTTGATATTGACGTCGATTTGGGCCGTCTGGCCCGGCGCCAGGGTGACTTGCCTGCGGCTCACCTCGATGCGCACGAGATCGCTCTCCTCCATGACGGAGACGGTCTGCATGTGCACCGGGTATCGTGCCCGGCCGCCGCCGGGCGAGTAGATTTCCTCAAGCGGCGTGGCCACGCGGGTGATCTCACGCTCGGCGCCGTCCGAGCCCTTCGCGGCCGCCCTGCCGATGACCCGCACGTTGGCCGCGTCCGTCGCGGTTCCCCAATCGGCGGAGAGGACGATGCAGCCCTGGTTCAGCTTGGCCGGGATCGTCGCGGGGGCCGCGGTCACGCCGGCCGGCAGCCCCGCCACCTCGAGCCGCACGTCGCCGGCGAACCCGTTCTCACGCGCGACCTTGACGTACCACGCCGTGCTGGACCCGGGGCCCAGCAGCGCTTTGTCACTGTCGCACTCGAGCGCGAAGTCGGGCTCGGCCGGCCGGGCCGTCAGGTGATACACGAACGCGGGACCGCCCCGCCCGTTCAGGTCGCGTACCAGCACGGCATACTCGCCATCCGCCGGGGCGGCCCAGTCGATCCGCGAGTCCTTCGACGTCAGCCCGGCATCCGTGAGATCATCGTTGCTCGCCAGCTCCTTGCCGCCGTGGTCGATGATGGCCAGGTAGCTGTCGAGCAGCGAATCGAGCCGGCGCGCCTGGATCTCGAACCGGAACGCCTGCCCCTTCTTGGCCGCGAACTTGTAGCAGTCCACGTCGTTGTCGGCGTCCATGCGGCCGCTCACGCCGCCGGGCACCGCGAGCAGCCCGGCGTGCTCGAAATCGTTGTTATCTTCGGTCTCGACCGACTCGTCCAGGTCGCTCACGACGACCGAGACCGGGTTCGTGGTCCCGGCCGGCGTCTCGAGCTGCACGCCGCGCACACCGCACTCCCAGCCGTCCGGCACGCGGAGCGGGATGGTCGTCACGCCGCCGAGCCCGGACCCGACCGGGCGGAGCTCGGTGGTGCCGCCGCGGCGGACTGCCAGCGGATGGACCGCGGTCACGAACGGGCGGCGCGTCGCCGTCAGCGCGTAGGTCCAGCGCGGGTCCCCCATGTAGCGCACGTCGCGCACCTGGACGCAGTAGTCGCCGTCCTTCTCCACGCGGTAGAGGAGCAGCGGGTCGGCGCGGAAGTAATCGTCGCTGGTGGCGAGCTCGCGCCCGCTCGCGTCCGTGAGCAAAATGATCGGGTCGATGTGGTTCTGCAGGTCGTGGATCTTGTCCTCCAGCCGCGCCGCTTCCACAACGAACGCGAGCTCCTCGCCCGCACGGGCGCTGAACCGAAACACGTCCACGTCCTCGTTCGCTTGCACCTTGCCGTTGACAACCACGGGGAGCTCGATGGCCTGCGCCTGATCGCGCGTGTTGTTCGGCTCCTTCTCGAGCACGGTCGGGGTGTCGGTGATTGTGACGAGGCCGATGGATGACACGCCCTGCGGCGTCGCGATCCGGAACTCGCGCGGGCCCAGCTCCGCATCCGCCGCGACAGTCAGCTTCAACTTCAGATCCTGCAGCAGCGGCTTCGCGTCGGGCTTCTTGGGATCCGGCTTGGCGTCGGCCGCCAGGATCTCGGCCGTGACGCCCGACCCCTCGACCAGCACCTTGTAGGCGCCCGCCATCGTGAACCGGCTGTTCACGGTGACCTCGGTCGTCTTGCCGCGCTCGAGCGCGGTCGGGTAGCTGAACATGAGCATCGGGTACGACGTCTGGGCGAACGCGGGGCGGGTCGCGAGCGCAGCCAGGCCGACGCTCAACAAGACAGCCACGAGAACGCGATGCGTCATGATCGGTTTCCTAATGACACGTTTCGTTGCGACTCGATACATAGGGTGGGCTCCGCCCACCGCTGGTAGATCGGACCGCCCACCCTAGCGTGATAACCCCACTCCAGATCCTTCGCTGCTCGCTCCTCGCCGGCTCAGGATGACATGCCCGTACTTGTCCGACAGAGATCCTTCGCTGCTCGCTCCTCGCCGGCTCAGGATGACATGCCTCGTACTTGTCCGACAGAGATCCTTCGCTCCGCTCGTACCTCGCTCCGCTCAGGATGACAGGTCCTCGGTTCTCCTTCGACGAGTGGCGGGGACCTAGCGATCCGCAGTCTTCGAGAACTTCGGTGCTTCGAGCGGCTCCCCGCGCAGGGCCCGGGTGATCATCTCGGGCTGGCAGAGCGCGGCCGCAAGAATCGCGCCGCCCACCGCCTGCCCGCCGCAGCGCCAGCGGCCCAGGGCGGCCAGCTCGTCGGACGCCGCGTAGTACCCCTCCGGGGTGGTGGCGAGCCACTGTGGCCGGGCGGGGTCCGGGGCAGGCGGGGTAACAAGCACGGCCAGCGCTCGGCCGGACTCGGTCTCCCAGACATGCACCAAGCCGTCCCAGCCGCCGGCGGCCACGAACTTGCCGTCCGGGCTCAGCGACACGCAGTAGAGCCACTCGGCCGCGCCGGTGATCGACCGGACCAGGCTGCCGTCCGCACCGTTCCAGACGCGCACGGTCTTGTCCGATCCCACCGACACGATCTGCTTGCCGTCCCGGCTGAACACGAGCTCGCTCACCGTTCCGCTGTGACCGGACACGGTCCGGTTGTTCTGGCCATTCTCGATGATCCACCAGCGCAGCTGCGGCTCCTTGCCAGCCGAGACGACGCTGTACGAGTCCGGGCTCACGGCCACGGTCAGCACGTCTTCGCTGTGTCCGGAGAGCGTGCGTTCCGATTGCCATGTCTCGGTGCTGTACACCTTGATCGAGCGATCCTTGCTCGAGCTGATCAGGTGCTTGCCGTCGGGGGTGAAGGCGACGGCGTACACGAAGTCCGAATGCCCCTTGAGCGTTTCGATCGCCTTGCCGTCGGCGGCGTCCCACACGCGGACCGTCTTGTCGAAGCTCGCGGTGGCGATCTTGGTGCCGTCCGGGCTGAACGCGGCGTCATAGACCACGTCGGTGTGGTCGGCGATGGTAGCCCGTTCCTCCCAGCTGTCGGTGGCGAAGATCCGGACCGTGCCGGACCGGGCGGGAAGCCCGCCGGTGGCCGCCAGGCGCGATCCGTCGGGACTGAAGACCAGCGCGTGCACCGCGCCGGGCACGTCCAGCACGCGCACCGGGCGGCCGGCCGCGAGATCCCACAGGGCCACCGAGCCGTAGCTGCCCATGGCCAGCAGCTTGCCGTCCGGGCTGTAGGCCAGGGCGGTGACCGGCGGTAGCGGACCGATTCGGAGTGCCAGGTCCAACTTGCCTGGTTTGGCCGGTGCCGGATCGAGTGATTTGGCCACGTCGTCCGGGAGAGAGACGGCCAAGGGGAGCACCACGTCGAAAGACCGGGCGAGCGTGGCGGGACGCTTCGGGGCGGGCGCCGCCGCCTCTTCGCTCTCCGCCTCCAGGCGCGTCCCCTCCGGGGCCCCGGCATCGATCCACTGCCGGATCAGCTCGATATTGGCCGACGGAAGCGGGTCGCCGTCCTTGGGCATCCGCTTGTCTTCGTCCTGTGTCATCAGCAACTGGTACAGCTTGCTGTCGGCGCTCTTGCCGGCCACGATCACCGGCTGCTTGGGCTGCTTGAGCGCGGCATCGTAACTGCCGAGCGCCAGCCCGCCGCCGAGATCCTTCTTGGCAATGTTCTTCACCGAGTGGCAGATCGTGCAGTTTTTCTGGAAGATGGGCCGCACGTCTTTCCAAAAGGTAACTTCTGACGTGGCGTCGTCGGCCGTTAACTCTGTTGAATTGTTGAAGGGTTGAGCTGTTGAATCGGCCCCGCCTGCCGAGATCGCGCCGTAGCCCGACGACACAGCCCATGATGCGCACAAGATGTACAATGTTAAGCACGACTTCATCAAACGACTCAGCTCTTTGGAAGCCTTCGGCCGCGGCGCCCGGTAAGCTCGAGCGCCTTGGTTTGTCCGTTCAACGATTCAACAACTCAACAATTCAACACCCCTAGTGATTGAACAAGAATTCGTGGGCGTTCAGCAGCGCCCAGAGCAGGTCCTCGACCCCGATCTTCTGGTTCGGCGCGGCGGCGATCAGCTCCTCGGCCTTGTGCCGCTCCGCATCGGACGGGGGGCGTGAGAATGTCACCAGGTAGAGCTCGTCGACGATCTCGGCCGTGCTCTTCTTCGCGGCGACCAGTTTCGCCACGCGTGCGCCGGGCTGGCCGATCTTGTTGTTCACCAGGTCGCCGTTCATGAGGTGCAGCGCCTGGGCGACGTTCGGGTCGCCGGTGCGCTCGCACTCGCAGGTGACCTGACGCTGCGCCCGGCCGAAGGTGTCCAGGAACGTCGAACGCGCGCGCGGATCGGGCAGCTGGATGGCGCGATACCCGGCGGGCAGGAAGTAGCCCTGCGCCTGGAATTTTTCGACCGTGCCGGTCGCGTCGTCCACCGCGTCCATGAGCTGTTCGGCCGTGAGCCGTTTCACGGAGTAGTGGCTGAAGAACTTGTTATCGACGGCATTGCTTTGGTTCGCCAGCGCGCTCAGCTGGTAGGTGCGCGAGTTCATGATGGTGGCAATGAGGTGCTTGAGATCGTAGCCGTGAGCGATGAAGTCGCCTGCCAGGGCGTCGAGCAGCGCGGGGTTGGAGGCGGGATTGGTCACGCGCATGTCGTCGATCGGCTCGACGATACCTCGCCCCATCAGGTAGCCCCAGTAGCGGTTGGCCACGTTGCGGGCGAAGTAAAGGTTGTCCTTGGTGAGCCATTCGGCCAGGGCGCGGCGCCGGTCCACGGGGTCATCGACGAAATCGGCGTCGAGCGGCTTGGGCTTCATGACCTGCCCGGTCTTGGGGTGCTTCACTTCGCCGCTGGGGTTGAGCCGTACGACGGTCTCGCGCCCGAACAGGCCGAACTCCTGGCTGTTCTTGAGCCCGACCCGCGCGAAGAACGCCGCCAGGCCGTAGTAGTCGTCCTGCCCCCAGTTCTCGAACGGGTGGTGGTGGCAGCGGGCGCACTGGAGGCGCACGCCCAGGAAGACCTGAGCGGTGGTCTCCGCGAGGTCCTGCGGGGTCTTTGCGACCCGGTAGTAGTTCGTCGGCCCTTCGGTGTAGGTAGATCCCTGCGCGGTGATGAGCTGCCGCACGATTACGTCGAGTGGGCGGTTCTCGCGGAACGCGGCTCGGATCCAGTTGTGGAAGCTCCACATTCCCTTGTCGCCCACCTCGTTGCCGTTGTTGCGCAGGATGTCGGCCCACTTGAGCGTCCACCAGTCGGTGTACTCGGGGCGATCGAGCAGCGACTGCACGAGTTTGGCGCGTTTGTCCGGGTCGCTACTGGCGACGAACCCGCGGATCTCGTCGGGACGCGGCAGGGTGCCGATGGCGTCGAGCGAGGCGCGGCGGAGGAATTCGGCATCGCTCGACAGCCCGCTCGGCAGCACGCCGACCTTCTTCCACTGGGCAATCACAGCGTCGTCGATGAAATTGTTCTTCGGCAGCTCCGGGTACTGCGTGATCTCCCCGTACGGGACGGTGATGCGCGTGACGCCCGCCAGACCCAGGTAGCGCACCATAATCGCCGTCTGCCCCTTGCCGGTCGTGGTCACGAGTCCGTCGGGGCTAACCGTGACGATGCCCTCGTCGAGCGTGTCCAGGCGAGCCTTGGAGGTCACGTCCTCGACCGTGTCGTTCGAGTAGAAGGCACGGACGCAGAGTTGCTGCTGCGCGCCGCGGTCCATGATCCGCTCGGCCGGGAATAGCTCGATCCGCACCACGCGGGGGTCGCCGCGGCCGGGCGCCGGCGCTCCCTGCTCGAGCCAGCCGCGGATCGTTTCATACGGCGCGCTGCCGACATCGAACCGCTTACCGCCGCCGTGGACCACGGAGAGCGTCGGCTTGAGGAGCACCAGGCTGTCCTCGGGGCTGGACAGCACGGCACGGCGTCCCTCGGCGTCCTTGACGATCGCCTGGTAGTCCGGCTCGGGCTCAAAGCCGAACAGCGACAGCTTGAATCCGTTCTTACCGTGCTGCGCCCCGTGGCACGCGCCCATGTTGCAGCCGATGCGCGTGAGCAGCGGCATGACGTCGTTGGCGAAGCTGATGGGGGCCTCGGACCGGACGTCGCGTACCACGACGTCGATCTCGGTGGTCGGGGCGCTGCCGGCGCGAACGCGCACCCGCGCGGTGCCGTCGGCGACGGGGTGCAGCATGCCGTCCGGATCGACCCGGACGACATCCGGCGTCAGGCTCGCGAACTCGGCCGCGCGCGTCCAATCCCGTTCCCGGCCGTCGCTGTGCTTGCCGGTGACGACCAGGCGCTGGGCAGCGCGCGGCCCAACCAGGACCGGATCGGCCGGTACGAGCGTGATGGACTCAAGCGGCGGCGCCTTGTCGAGCAGGTCATCCGCGCGGGCGGGGATGGCGAGCAGCCACAGAGTCAGCAGGGCAAGCGCTGCAAAACCGGGGCGGCACCGGCGGAGCGGGTAGCGCAACATGGTTTTTCCTCGCGGGCGTGCGTCGGTTCGGCGTGCGCCTGGCACATCTCCAGCGCCAGGCTCCGAGCAAAGGTGGGGCTTCGTGGAGGCTTTACCTATGATAAGGGATGCGGGGGCGAAAGATCCAGGGGAAAGGCCGTGTCCTGAGCAGGACATCCCCGCCCTGTGATAACCTCTGGGGTTCGCCGGGGGTCTCCGACCCTGCCATCCAGCGACCGAAGGTCTCCCACTTGCGCCCCTCACCCCCGGGTTCACCGCCCCTCACCCCCGACCCCTCTCCCCGCGCTCGCCCCTGTGATCCATGAGAGGAACTCCCGTGGGGCGAGGGGAGAAGTGTGCGCGCACAGGGGAATCCGCTATTTCTTGGGCATGGGGATGACCCCATCCCACCCCGCGGGCGGCTCGTAGTTGTGCTGTGCGATGAAGATGGTCAGGAAGTCCTTGGCACGGTCGCGGGCGGGCACCCGGTGCAAGAGCTCGATGGCGTCCGACCAGCGGCCGGCCAGGAGCGCATCGACGGCCGACTCGTAGTCGGCCAGGCTGCGATCCGAGAAGACCGGATCCTGGTCGGCGGGCGGCAACAGCTCGCTGACCATGAGCGGCGTCTCCATGCCGTACGGCCGAACGCGGCCGAGCCGCCGCGTGCGCGCCTGAGACGGGTCGACGTGCCGGCGGACGTAGTCGGCGGTCGGTTCATCGAGCAGGATCGGCACGCGGAGCTGCTTGGTCATCTCCTCCAGCCGCGACGCCAGGTTCACGACGGGCCCGAACACGGTGAGCTTGGCATGGTCGGCGGTGCCGATTTTACCGGCGACGGCGCGGCCGTGCGCCACGCCGATGCCGGCCTGGAAGTCGGCGAGCGGGTGCGCGGGCTCCCGAGCCGCGCGCTGGAATTCGCCACGGATCTCGAGCGCCGCGCGGCAGGCCTCCAGCGCCCCCTCGGGGGCGGCGAGCGGCCAGCCCCAGAAGCCCATCGCGGCGTCCCCCTGGAAGTCGCCGATCACGCCACCGTGCTCGAGGATCCGCCGGGTCATCACCCCCAGCGCCTCGCTGACCCGCTGGAGCAGGCCGGTCAGGTTGTTGCGCCAGTGCTCGGCCTCGCGCGAGAATCCGCGCACATCGCAGAACAGCACGGTGACCTCGGTCTCGCGCGGCGCGAGCGCGTGCTCGCTGGGATCGCGCGCCAGTGCGTCCAGCACCATGGGGGGCAGGAAGTGGCTGAGTTGTGTGCGTTGCCGCTCGAGCACCCGCACCTGGCGCAGCGCCGCGACCAGCTCGGCCACAAGTTCGGCGAAGCGTATGTCCCCCTTGAGATCGGCCGCGTGCCGCACCGGCGCCATGCCGGCGCCCTGGGGCCCGCCGAACGTGCCGGCGACATAAAGCGCCAACCCGCCGCACACCTCGCCCGGCAGGGGCGTCGCGAAGGCCCAGTCGAGGCTGTCACTGACCGTGAACTCGGGGTCGGCGAGGCGCTGCTCGCCCCACACGTGCAGGATGCTCTCGCGCCGCGCGAGCGACTCCACGATGAGCCGATGGCTCGGTTCGAACCGCCCGATCGACTCCCGGCGCCGGTCCCACTGCACGACCCGCACGCCGGTCGTGCCGCTCGTCTCCCGCGCCACCACCGCCGCCGCCTCGGCGTGCGGGATGCCGGCGAGCAGCAGGTTGACGAGCCGGATGTGAAACTCTTCGTCGCTGAGCGACCCGTAAATCACCTCGGGAAACCGTGCGAGCACCTCGAGGCGATGGTCGGCGTCGCGGAACCGGATGCGCCGCAGATCGCCCGGCCGGAAGGTGTGTTCTTCGCGCGGCGACGTCGCCTCGAGCGGGACGGCCACCTCGTCCTCGGCCACACGGAACGACGTCTCGCCGATCACGAAACAGTCGCCGGGCCCGGCCAGGAACTGATCCACGGGGCGGCCGCGGAAGAAGACCGGGTTTCGCGCGGTCTCGAGCCGGCGCACGCGCAGCTTGCCCGCATCCCAGGCAATCTCCACGTGCTCGCGCGACACGGCCGGGTCCCACGGCACGGCCCAGCCGTTGCGCGGGGAACGCCCGAGCCGGATGATCTGCCGCGGCGCCAGCGTGCGGCGCCAGCGTGCGGCCGGATCAGCACCCACAGCAATCAGCTCGGCCAAGTGTTCTCCTCGTAACTTGTGCGCGCCTTGCCCCCTCGCCCCACGCTTGCTCCTTTCATGGATCCCAGGAGCGAGCGTGGGGGAGAGGGACGGGGTGAGGGCCTGCTCACCGAGATCCTTCGCTTTGCTCGTTCCTCGCTTGGCTCAGGATGACAGCGCCCGGCGCGCCCGGTTGATCGCTAACCGCTGAGCGGCGGATCGGGCATCATGGCCGCTTCCGGGGACGCGGTGCTGGCAGAACCGGACTGGGCGGCCAGTGAGGCCTGCCCGGCGTCCGAGCCGAAGCCGCGCTGCACCAGGTACCACATCGATGCCAGGATGACCACGCCGGCGGAGAGCGCCATCCAGCCGCGCCGGGCCAGCATGTGCGCCAGGCTGTTCACGGGGCCTACCGCTGCCTCGTACGGTTGCTCGACGATCACCACGAACTCGGTGTTGCCGACCGGCGCGAACCCCGCGAGCCAGCGCCCCGCGTAGCCGGCGAAGCGTGTGCCGAGCGGGTCGCGGTAGTCGTCGTCCTCGGCGCGCCCTAGCGCCACGCTCTGCCCGGCCTCCTGCACGGCCGACAGAATGCCGTTATGCACCTCAACGGCGGCGTCCCCGCGGTGGTACGCGGGGTGAAAGAGAACCAGGTTCTTGGGCGCCGGCCCCTGGTCCGGGGCCGCATCCGGGCGGCGGTTGGTGTCCCAGCGGCCGACCAGCACGGCCGTGCGTCGATCGTCGTGGACCGGCAACGAGCCGGTGGTCACGGTCGCCATGACCACGCCGAGCGCCTCGGAGTCCGGATCGTCGCGGTCGCGCACCAGCATCGAGATGCCGAACTTGTACAGGCTGTCGGACTCGCTCTGGAACACGCGGGAGATGTACCAGGGCTCTCCGTTTGGCTGGGTCGCCTTGCGGAAGGCCCCCTTGTAGTAGTCGCGCCAGCTGTAGTCGCCCCCGATCACGCTGCTCTGGGGCGAGCGGGCCAGGATCGCCCCGCTCGGGTCCATGACGACCCAGCTCTCGAACACCTTCTCCTGGTTCACCGGCGCCATGCGGTTGTGCGGATCGCTGTACGTCTGGTGCGTCTGCTCCACAAACTCTTGAAGGTCATGCTCCCGGCGCGCGCGCAGCAGCGCGCGGAGCTGCTCGTTCTGCGCCGTGTGCTCGACCGCGTGTCCGAACTTATGCAGCTCGAGCAGCACGGTGCTGGCGACCCCCTTGGCGGCGTAGACGTTGCCGGCCTGGACGGCGCGCACCAGGCCGCCCTCGGACTGGTGCACCGCGTCGCGCCAGCCGATCACACCGAGCGTGACGGTGGCGGCGAGTAGCAACAGGGGCCCGACCAGGCCGAGCGTGATGAGCGGGCGTCGGGCACGGCTGCGCGCGCGGTGGTCGATCGCCGCGAGCACGGCCTGGGCGTTCGGGAAGCGGCGCGCCGGGTCCGGGGCGAGGCAGCGCTCGATGATCTCCGCCAGCGCGCGGTCCATCCCGGCCACCGCGCGGTGCTCGGCCGGCCGGGGCGCCGCGCGGATGGCGCGGCGGTAATCGGCGAGCCGCTCGCCGATGCTCGCGGCGTTGCGCAGCCGGGCCTCGAACGGCGGCGTGCGGTAGGGCGGCCGGCCGGTCACCATGTGGAACAACAGCGCGCCCAGCGCGTACACGTCCCAGCGCGCGTCCGGCACCGCGTCCACGTCCGCCTGCTCGGGCGCCATGTAGAAAAGCGTGCCGAGCGCCGGCACCTGCTCGTGCGAAAGACGCGACTGCCCGAAGTCCGCCAGCCGCGCCTTCCAGTCGTTGTCGAGCAGCACGTTGGCCGGCTTGAGATCGCAGTGCAGGATGCCCCGCCCGTGCGCGTGCACGAGCGCCTGCGCCACCTCGCGAACGATCCGCACCGCCCCCGGCACCGGAACCCGCCCCCGCCGCAGCACATCCTCGAGCGATCCGCGCTCGAGGTATTCCATCACGTAGTACGGCGGTGAGGCGTCCCAGCCGACGTCGATGAGCCGGACGATGTCCCGTTCCGTGTAGAGGAAGGCGAGCTTCTCGACCTCGCGATGCAAGAGCGACCAGTCCAGGCCGCCGCGGTGCTCGTAGAACTTGATCGCGACGCGTTTGCCCGTGCTCTTCTGCACCGCGAGCCAGACCGTGCCGAAGGCGCCGGCGCCCAGGCAGCGCTCGATGTCGTACCCCTCCACATGGGCGGGAGGGCTCGAGCACTGGCTGAGCCGCTGCGCACGCTCCTGGTCGGCGGCGGACTGGTCCACCGTCCCGTCCAGGGTCAAATCCCGCGTCCCGTTCTCGTGTCCGCTCGGGTCAGCAGGGGAGAGTGCGGCGGCGTTTTCCTCGCCGGCACGCGCTGGTGTCATGACATGCTTCCCGATCGAAAGCGACGCCGCTCCGTTCCGCGGCCGATCCATCGGACCTCGAGTAAAGATACGCCGCCCGACCGCAAGTTTCCATGCGTCAGGATGCGCCGCGCGCCGCGCGGCGGCGCCCGCGCACCGAGTCGGCGAAGAGCCGCTCCTGATCCAGATCCCCCCGCGCATCGAACGCGAGCGGACGGAAATCCGAGTCGCACTGGCAATGGGCCGGAAGCACGCCGGGAGCGGCGAGCGCCGGAGAAACCCAAAGCGCGCTCAGCTCCAGCGTGTTCGCTATCACGGCCAGGCGCAGCGCGGCCGGATCCACCTGCCAGCACGTGTCCACGGCCGCCTGGATCGACTCGCGATCCGTCCGGAACGCCAGCGGGATCTTCGAGCGCTCGACAAACGTCGACACCAGGCTGTTCGTCAGAAACGGCACGCGGTCGATCGCGGAGACCAGCCGCTCGGTGGTAAAGTCCGCCAGCCCGATGCCGGCCGCGTTGCCGTGGCTCTCGGGGGAAAGATCGAGCACCACGATGCGGTGGATCCGCGGGCTCTCGAACTCCGGCTCGCCCACAATATAGAGCCTGCCGATGACGTTGGGGTCGATGCCCGCTCCCGAATAGTTCTTGCCCATCTCGCCAATGATCAGCACGTCGAGCTGGCCGAACGGCAGACGGGCCATGAGCGCGCGCGCCTCGTCGAGCAACCGCGGCTCGGTGTCGAAGAGCTCCTCGCGTTCGACCGCCTGCACCCGCGCCGTCTCCTCGGCCGCGTTCTCAAGGATCGCCAGGCCCAGCACGAACGGCGTCTTCTCGAGGATGACACGGGCCGATTCCGGCATTACCTCGCGGAGGCCGCGCACGCCCATCTGATGCACCGCGCTGGGCCCCTCGCGCTTGCCCAGGCCGATCACCAGCATCTTGAGAATCCCGCTCTCGAACCGACCGTGGAAGTCGGTGTGCGGCTTGATGCGGGACACGGTCACAACTGCGTCCGCCTGAAACGCATTGCGGTCCCAGAAGACCGGGAATCCGAGCGCGTTGCGGCCGAGCTCGACCACGTCCATGTCGGTCTTCACCGGCACCCCCATGCGCGCCTCGGTCACCCCGTAGTCGGCAAGCAGCTGGCGTTGCCCCTCGGCCGTCGCCCCGCCGTGACTCCCCATGGCGGCGACAATGAACGGCCGAAAACCAAGCCGCTCGAGCTCGGACACCGCGGCTCGGACGATGACCGACAGGTTGCGGATGCCCCGGCTGCCGACGGCGAGCGCGACACGTGCCCCCGGCTTGAGCCGCGCGCGCAGCCGCGACCCGTCGAGCGCCCGCGCGACCGCCGCCGGCACGTCCGCCACCACCGGCTGCTCGAGCTTCTGCGTCAGGCGAGCGATTCGCGGGATCTCCACTTCGTTGACTCCTCGTGTTGTGCGGAGCGGGATTCCTGCACCCAGCAAGCGGGGTACGGGGAAACCCCGTCAGACGGCGCTTGGCCGGTCGTTCATTGTGCCGCATCCCAGGCCGGTCTGGCTAGTACCCGGTCGCTCTGGTAGTGGGTCAGTTTGAGAATCGACCCCCCTTCCCCCCCTTAGCAAGGGGGGGACAAGGGGGGGGTATCAGCCAAACTGACCCACTACCGTCGCTCTGCGACGGACTTCTGCGGAAAGCGTCGCCGAGACCCGCACGGCCGGCGCGGGATCTGCGTATAAGCGGTGGCGGTGCCGCGGCAGCCATCGTCCGCGGCGAGTTGATCCGTATAATGGCTCGGGTTATCACCGCGTCGCCGAGCGCTGGACCATGGAAATCGGTCCTCTCCGGTCGCGGCCGAAACTCGCGGTTAGGAACACTCCCATGCATGCACGTTCACTCGCTCTGACCCTGGCGGGTCTGTTCATGGCACCGGTTGCGCCGGCCTACGCCCCCGAAACATCAGGCGTACGCGATACCGCGCACATGTTCTCCGAGGACGCAGTCCAGCAAGCAGGTGAGAAGCTGGCAGCGCTCGAAGAGAAGCACCACCTGCAAGTCGTGGTCGAGACAGTGGAGACGACGGCGGGTAAGCCGATCGACGAGCTCGCGCGCGCGAAGGCGCCGGCCGGCGCCGGCAGTTTGGTCTACGTGCTCCTGGCACACAAGGAGCACAAGGCCTGGGTGATCGCGAACGAGCCGGCCACGAAACGGCTCGGCCGCGGCACGAGCGACGCCGTCAAGCAAAAGATTGTCGCGGCGTTCAAGGAAAACGCATTCGATCGCGGGCTGGCGGAGGCGGTAACTACCATCGCCGAGCGTGCTCAGACCACACCCCCGAAGCAAGCCGAGGCCGGCGACCCCGCGCCAACCACGCAGGCAAAGGAGAAGAAACTCAGCGCGTCCGGACCCGTGCGCGACGGCGCGAACATGTTCTCGGCCGAAGCCCAACGCAAGGCCGACGCGAAGCTCCGTGAAATCCAACAGCGGCACGGCTGGAAGATCATTGTCGAGACCATCGAGAGCACCGGCGACAAGCCGATCGCACGACTGGCAAGCGACCGGGCGCGAACCATGCGGATCGAAGGCGTTTACCTGCTGCTCGCGAAGAAGGAGCACAAGGTCGAAATCGAAGTGAATGCCGCCGCATCGAAGGTATTCGGATCCGACGTCAAGCACGAAGTGGTCAACCGCATGGTCGCCGCGTTCAAGGAGCGGGAATACGACCGGGGGTTGCTGGAAGCGGTCGACTACCTGGGGCAAGTGGGCGATGAACACGGACAGGGGCGGCAGGCCACAGGCCGCGCCGCGCCCGCGCGCGGAGAACCGCCCGCACAGCCGCCGGCAGCCCAGGCTCCGAACGCCGGCCGCGGCAGCTTCCTGGTCACCATCCTGGTCGTCGCTGCAGTCATCATCGGCGTGCTGTTCGTGATCCGGCTGATCGCCCGACTCGTGGGCGGCGGCGGCTACGGCCGATCGTACGGACCGGGAGGCGGTTCCTACGGCGCTGCGCCCGGCGGCGGCGGCTTCTTCGGCAGCCTCATGGGTGGGCTCGGCGGCATGCTGCTCGGCGGCTGGCTGTACGACTCCGTGTTCCGCAACCGCAGCTACGGCGCCGAACTGCCACAGCATCCCCAGGCGGGTAACGAGCCGGGTACCAACGACCAGTACGAATCGGCCGGGGGCGATTGGGGCACTACCGACGCCGAAGACCCGGCCGGGTCTAGCGACGAACCGAGCGGCGGGGAATCCAGCGGCGGCGATTGGGGCGGAGGCGATTCCGCCGGAGGCGACGCCGGCGGCAGCGATGCCGGCGGAGACTGGTGAGGTCGCCGATCAGCCGAACAGTTCAAGGACCGGCTTGGCCCCCGTGAGCGGCATCACGCGGCCGTTCGGCCCCTCGAGACGCGTCGCCAGGTCGATGCCCATCGCATGGTACACGGTCGCCGCAATCTCCGCGGCCGGCACGGCACGATCTTTCGGCTCGGCACCGTTCTTGTCCGACGCGCCGACCACCTGCCCACCACGCACGCCCGCGCCCGCGAACAGAACCGTCCAGACGTTCGGCCAGTGATCGCGCCCGCCGCGGCTGTTCAGCCGGTACGTGCGGCCGAACTCGCCCATGGCGAGCACCAGCGTGTTGTCCAGCATGCCGCGCTGGTACAGGTCTTCCAGGAGCGCCGTGTAGGCCAGGTCGAACATCGGGCAGAGCGTCTTCTTGTAGTCGTCCAGCGTGACGGCCAGACTGCCGCCGTTGGCGTGGCAGTCCCAGGTGGTCTTATTGAAGACCGTGTCGAACATGTTGACCGTGACCAGCCGGACGCCGCGTTCCACCAGGCGACGCGCCAAGAGGCAGCTCTGGCCGAAGGTGTTCCGGCCGTAACGGTCACGCAGCGATTCCCTCTCGGAAGCAATATGGAACGCCGCCTTCGCGGCAGGCGAGAAGATGCGTGCGCGAGCCGCCTCGACCGCGCGCTCGGCGGCCGTGGCGGCCGCCTCCCCCTGCTCGACGCGCCGCTGCACTGCGTCGACCGCCCGCACCAGATCCTGGCGCCCGCTGAGACGGGCCGGGTCCAGCGCGGCCGCCGCTTCGAGTTCCGCCACCGAGAAGCTGGGGCTACCGGGATCCGCCTGAGGCGACAGCGGGTCATAGCTCGCCCCGAGATAACCGGCTCCCTGGCCGTGCGGCACGCTGACGCCGGTGTTGCCGATCCGGTCCGGAACGACCACGTACGGCGGCGCATCCGCCTTGGACCCGAGCAGCCGGGCGACCACCGAGCCGCAGCTGGGGTGCTCGAGACCGCCGCGGAAAAGCCAGCCGGTCTGCATGAGCTGGTGGCCCGTCTCGTGGATCGGCGCCTCCCGGTGGCAGACGGAACGCACGAGGGCGTACCGGTCAGCCATTTGGCCCATGAGCGGAAAGTGCTCGGTGATGTCGATGCCCGGCACGTTGGTGTGGAGCGGCTGGAACGGTCCGCGCACGCCCGCCGGCGCGTCCGGTTTGGGATCCCACGTGTCAATCTGGCTCGGGCCACCCACCAGAAACAGCACGATGCAGTTGGTGTCCTGCTTCCAGACCGCCCCCGCCGCCTCCGCCTCCATGAGCTCGGCCAGCGTCAGGCTCAGCACGCCAAGCCCGCCGACCTTCATGAAGTCGCGTCTCGTCAGACCGTCGCAGAATTCGACGTCCCTGGGCCCGTTCAGCTTCAGCATATCTACCCCCGACGCAGCGCGATCTCGGTTCGTTGGATGGGAAAGAATCCGGAAGCCAGTACATCGTGAGCCACACGCTCAAGATACCAGCCGGTTCCGAACAGGGACAGTGTTTTCGGAAAATTCCGGCATGATCACGCGGCGTCCCCCGCGCGGGACATCGCCCACCAGGTGTAATACCCCTGATTGCGCACGATGCCGCCGCGCGGCACCTGGCTCAGCACCAGCACCACGCCCACGAAATCACCGCACGAGAAGACACCGTTTACCACGGAGAGCACTCCGACCCACGCGCCGTCGTACCGCACCGCGGCCGCTACCGCCGGTGGCAGCAACGAAAGAATCAGAAACGGCATGAGCAGGATCGCCACAAAGCGATCGCGCCGAAGAACGTCGTCGTAGTGCGCATAGAACAGCGCCCGTGCGGGCCACACACCGATGATGCTGGCCGCCGACCGCCCGTGCCCCGGATGCGTCCAAGCGTGCAGCATCTCATGGACCGGAATGATTGCGACGACCACGAGCCCGTAAACCCACGAGGGCACTCCGGACCCGTTGGTCAGCCCCAGCCAGAGCACCGCGGCAAACAGGCCGGCGCCGGTGAGCACAGAGACCGGAGCGGCGAGGAGCTGCAAGACGACAGGGCCCGGCTCGCGCAGCGGATGCCAGCCCCCTTGCTCAGGTTGGAAAGCGGCGTTAGGGGGTATCGGTCCCACGCGGAGCTGCACGTCGAATCCCCAGAGCCCGGAAAAACCTCGAGCCGAGATCTTACCACCAGGTCGCACGCCACGCGCGAAGGTCCGGGGGGGTGAAAAGCGGGCACCGGGCGGGCACCGCCTTCCGTGCGCGCTCGGTCGGCGGTGAAATACGTTCCATGAAACGATCCGCTCAGCAGCTGCGCGAGCATGCGCAGGCGATCTGGCAGGCGGGCATCGACGCCGTGGCACCGGACCGGCTCGTGCGCGCGGCGGTCCGCGTGCGCGGGGGCCAACTCCTTCTCGGCGCGCTCCGCCTGCCGCTCGATGCCATCGGGCAGATCCGCGTGGTCGGCGCCGGCAAGGCGGGGGCAGCCATGAGCCAGGCCGTCGAGCGTGTCCTGGGGGAGCGGCTGCTCGAAGAGAAGCGAGTGGTCGGCTGGGTGAACGTGCCGGATCGCTCCGTCGCGCCGCTCGAGCACATTCACCTGCACGGCGCCCGATCGGCGCCGGACAACCAACCGACGCGGGCGGGCGTCGAGGGCTCGCGCGCGATTCGCGAGATGATCGAATCGGCCGGCCCCAACGATCTCTGCTTATGCCTGCTCTCCGGCGGCGGCTCGGCACTGCTGCCGGCACCTGTGCCGGGGATCTCCCTGGAAGACAAGCAGGCCATCACCGGCATGCTGCACGCCGCCGGAGCGACGATCGTGGAGATGAACGCCGTGCGCAAGCACGTCTCCGAGCTCAAAGGGGGCGGGCTGGCACGCCGCTTCCACGGCCGCTGGCTGGCGAGCCTGATCATCTCGGACGTGGTCGGCGATCGCCTGGACACGATTGCCTCGGGGCCGACGGCGCCCGATGCGACGACTTACGCCGACGCGCTTCGGGTCCTGGAGAAGCACGGCCTGCTCGGTCGAAACGCCGCGCGCGCCGCGCCGGCGGCCGTCGTACGCCACCTCCAGGCCGGGGCGGCCGGCGCGCACTCGGAAACACTCAAGCGGTTGCCCAGAACTGTGCACAACATGGTGATCGGCAACAACGCCACCGCCCTGGCGGCCAGCGAACGGGCGGCGCGGCGGCTCGGCTACCGCGTGTGCAACCTGGGGTCGTGCATCGAGGGAGAAGCGCAGCAGGCGGGCGTCGTGCTCGCCGGCATCACGCGCGGCGTGCGCGCCGAGCGCCACCCGATCGCCCCGCCCGCCTGCATCCTGAGCGGCGGCGAGACGACCGTTTCCCTGGGGCTAGAGCACGGCACGGGGGGACGCAACCAGGAGCTGGTGCTCGCGGCGCTACAACACCTGGGGCCCGAGGAACTGCGCGACACGGTGATTCTGAGCGGCGGAAGCGACGGCGAGGACGGACCGACGGACGCCGCCGGCGCCTGGGGGGACGAGCTCTTGCTGCGTCGCGCGCGGCGGCAGGGGCTGGACCCCGCCGATTTCCTGCGCCGCCACGACTCGTACCACTTCTTCCTGCCACTCGGCGGCCTCGTCCGCACCGGACTCACCGACACGAACGTCATGGACCTGCGGGTGATGCTGGTCGGTGCACAGGAATCAGTGACCCGTCGTTAGTCTGCGGTCGGCAGGGTGGTCATCATCGCCGATGGCCGGCAGCGGCGGGGTCGCAGACGCGCGCCGATCGCGCCGGTAAGGGAACGGCGGCTTGGCGACCCGTGCCGAACGCTGATCCGCGGTGACGGGGTCGGGAAACCCGCGCCGAATCACGCGCCGATCAGCGATTCCGGGCTTTCCCCGCCGATCCCGCCGCGGTTCGCATGCGGGTCCAGTGCGAGTCGCGCAGGTCGATCTCGGCCAGCTTGGCGATGCTGTCGGCCACGGCGGCGACCTGCGAGGCGTCAAGCCCCAGGCCGTCCACGAACAAGATGTCGCCCGTGTGCAGCACGGCTTCGTGGCTCCGGGCGGCCGGGTCCGCATCGCCCGGGCGCTCGACCATCCCGCGGCGTTCGCGCCGCGCCACCCGCACGTTCTCCTGCCGCAGGGTCGGCCAGTGCTCGCGCAGCTTTTCAACAATGCTTGCCACCGTGACCGGACGGTTCGGCTGCTCGGGAATCTGCAGGATGAAGTGCGGCATCACGGCAATGTAGATGGGGTTCTCGGCGGCGCCCTCGACGACCACAACCTCCTGCGGGTACACCGCCGTCTTCAGCCCGCCAGGCTCGACCGATCCCAGGTCCACGCGCTGGCTGCCGGCCTCTGGCGCATGGAGTGTCTCGGCAACACGAGAAAAATCCACCGAGCGCAGGATCCACGCCTCGTGGGCCGACGTCGGCAGCTCGCCGTTCGCGCGGCGGAGCAGGGACTGCAGCGTGGTCGACGTCCCCTCGATCGGGTAGATGCCCGGCCGGACGACCTGACCGGCAACTCCCACCTGCCGCGCGATGGCAGGGACGGGGTCGGCATCGGCTGCATCCTGATGGGCGGTCAGCTTCATGTCACTGCGCGCATCCGGGTCGGCGAGCTCCGGGCCGTTCGTGTCCGGTTCCGAGACCTCGTTCACGAGCGGCGCCTCGTAGGACGGAGCGTGTTCGGCGCGCGCGAGCGGCGGGGCATCGCCCGGCTTGCCGGCGCGGCCGAACAGCCTGTGCCCGAACAGCCGAGCCGTGACCGATCGGTGTTCCTGGACCGGCGGCTCGGCCGGCACGGGCTCCGACGCCGCACCGGGGGGTACCGCGTACACCATGGGCGTATCGCTCGAGCCGCCGCCGGGCCTGAACGCGTGCAGCAGGCGGCGGAGCCGCGAGCTCTTCTCCGGCGGCGCTGCGGCGATGATACTGGGCCCCGTCCCGCCTCGCGCGGCGTCGCCCGTCTGCGCCCACGCCGCGGGGGGCGGCAGGTAGCCGCCGCCGTACTGCGCCGCACAGTCGGGGCAGTAGGCGGGCGAAAGGTCCGGTGAGTACCGCGGGTGCGACTCCACGACCGGCGGGTACATCAGTCGGGGATGCTTGTGGTGCCAGTGGGACGGCAGCAGCTTCGCGAGAAAGTGCAGCTTCGAATGCCGGGCGGGCGGTGCGTCCAGCGCTTCCGGTTCCGCCACCAGATCAGCGTCCGACCCGACGGTCGGCCCACCCGGCTCGGGCAACGGCTCCCACGTGGAAGCGTCGCCGGGCGGCGCGTCGAGCGGGGTCACGCCCGCTTCGAGCGACGGGCCGGGCACCGTGTCGGTGCCGGCCGGTTCGCGCGGGGGTTCGATGATCGGTACGTCGTCCGAGGCCGATGTCTGCCGGATGCCAGCATCGCTCCTCGGCCAGCCGAAAAGCGAGACGGGCACCTGCTTGATGCGCGCTGCTTCGAGCGTCGTGCGCATCTGCTGCTCGATCTTCGAGAGCTGCGGGTCGTCGTTGACGCGGGCCAGGATCCAGGCGGCTTGGAGCACGCGGAGCGCATGGTCGTGGAAACCTGCGTCCGCCATCATGTCGGCGACGTCCATGTCGCGCTCGATCCGCATCGGATCCGCCTCGCTCCCTCCCGGCCAGGAAGGGTCGTCCGTGGCGAGCATCGCATGGAACTCCTGGATGGCTCGCTGCGTGTCCCCGTCCCGCGCGTGCTGGCGAGCGAGGAATCCGCTGATGCGCAGCCGGATGGCATACGGCGCGAGTTCCAGATCCGCGGCGTCGCTCGCTGCGGAGGCAGGCGAGGGAGCCGCAGGGACGGGTTTGGTCCGCGCTCGCCAGATCGGCCCGGCGAAGACCGGTGTTGCTGCCACAAGCCCCGCATAGACCACGCCCCACGAGAAGCGGATCAACTTGCGGCCACGGCTACTGTGCCTCATTGCCCGTCTCCTCAGTCCCAAGACCCAGAGAGCCGACGCACCAGACGGTCACCCTGCGAGACGCGCAAGCGCGCGTGCGGCCAAGGCGGCGTGTAGCAGTGGTATCGGTTATTCCGAAACCGCTTCTTCAAAGCGAACAGGGACGGGCACCCGAGCGGCCGGACGGCGCGCGAAGATGGGAAGGATGTACACGCTCCGGAAGCCATGGCGAGACTTCCGAACTCAGCGGAGCGCCAAGAGACTTCCGAAGTCTTCCACTCGGCGCCCAGACTTCGGAAGTCTGTCCCGGGGGCAGAGCACGCTGAGAGACTTCGGAAGTCGGTGGAGCGCAGAGACGAAGACTTCCGAAGGCAGCGGCGCGGAGAGCGGCGACAGGTCGCCGCACTCCAGAAAACGACAATGCCAGCGTTTCAGGCTGAGAGGATCGTCAGGGCTCCACCGAATTGAGCACGGCGGGCTTGAGCGTCCAGGCCTGACGTTTGGCCAGGCGCATCATCTCCGGCGCGTGGAAGCCCGGTGGGAAGATGACCCAGCCCCAGAGCTTGGGCTGGTCCACGCTCACGTGCGTCGCCGCCGCGAGCTCGGCCGTGTGCGCCGTCACCGTGTGCGGCATCCGCCCGTCCATCCGCTCGACGGCGTAGCGCGCCAGCAGCACCAGGTAGCTCTCCGGGCTGATCGGCGTGCTGCCGAGCCAGACGGCATTCGGCACCTGGCCGTGGCGGTCGAGGTAGTCGGCCACGTCGGCCGCCGTGCGCTCGAACTGGCTGATGTCGCTGGTCACATCGCCATGCTCGGGGGCTTCTTGCGCAGGGCCGAACGGCGTCTGCGCCAGCATGAGCTCGGTCGGTTCCTTGCCCGATGCGGCGGCGACGGCAAACTGATTGAGCAGAGCGAAGATCTCACTCGGTGCGAGCGCGTACTGCTCGCGGCGCTGGAAGTCCACGCCGCTGGTCACCGCTTCGGCCATGCGGCGCAGCTCGTCGCGCGTGAATTTCCGTTCGCGAGCGCGATCCCGGTAAAGCTCGAGCCCCTGGCTGGCGACGACGAACCGGACGCGCGGGTGCGCCTTGATGAAGCGCACGTATTCCTCGAACGCCTCGTACGCCACCCGGCTCTCCTCGGGGGACTTCTGGGGCGGCACGCGCCACTCAGCGCGGGGCGGGTTGGCCCCCTTGGCGAAGTTGACGCCGTCCCAGAATTGCCGGTGCACGAACTCGCACGGGTGGTAGTAGATGCTCACCGGGCCTCCGCCTTCGTCGAGCAGCCGGCGGTACGCGGCGTCGAATTCCTTCTTCGCCTCCGCGACATCTTGCGAGCCACCGAGCTTGGTGCGCAGAGTGGCCCGGAGTCCGTAGAGGTTCAGCACGCGGCCATACCAGAACGGACCGCCGTCGAGCGTGACGTGCGAACCGGCGTCCAGATACACCGGCACGCCCCACCGGTCGAGCGCGCCGAACTGCTGCGGCCCCCAGGAGCTGCCGGGCTGCCCGTAGCAGCTCGGTTTCTGGCCCGTGATCCGCTCGACATCGAGCAGTCCCTGGTGCTCGCGGCGGTCGAACTCCTGGATCCCGTCCAGCCAGCCCTGCCGCGACATGTAGAGCGCGGGGGTGGGCTGCACGCTGTGAAAATTGCTGTGGTAGCCGATCTCGTGCCGCTCGAGCGCCTCGAGCACGTCTTTCCTGCCCCGCTCTTCGAGCACGCGGGCCTTCTCACCCACCAGCTTGAATGTGCCGCGGATCTTCTCATCGCTCAGAAAGCGCGCCAGATGCAGCGTGGCGTCATCATCGGCCGGCAGCAGGTAGTCCTCCGTGTCGAACCAGAGGACGACGTACACGCGAGCATCGTCGGCGGCGCGCGCGGGCCGGCCGAAGCCGAGGGCAACCAGAACGAGAAGGAAGCAGGAGATCGCTCGGCGGGCGGGTAGGCGCGTGGTCATCGCTGGGTCCCCGAGAGTACTGCGGACGCCGGACGGACGCATCGCTGTAATGTAGGGGGTCCGCGCGCTCGCCTCAACACCCCCCGCAAGATTGTGATGTCCTGATGCGGCGGCTTTCCCTGAGCTCTCATCCTGAGGCTTGGCGTAGGATCTGCGTGACCTGGGCCGAGATCCTTCGCTCCGCTCGTACCTCGCTCGGCTCAGGATGACAGAGCCGACGTGCCGGGGTGGATACGGCGACTTCCGAAGTCTTCGGAGTGCCGGCGCGCCCGGTAGTGACGTACCGTAGCAGCTGCGCCGAAAACCGGCGAATTGCTTCGCGCCTCGGCGCCGGCTATCCTGGTGCGCGTTTCGCGCACGATCATTTCCTTCCTGTTCTGGAGAGTTGCCATGGAACGTCGTGACTTCTTGAGGAGCGTGGCGGCCGGCGGAGTGGGTCTGGGGTTGGCCGCTGCCCA
This sequence comes from Planctomycetia bacterium, assembly GCA_041487215.1. GTDB lineage: Bacteria > Planctomycetota > Planctomycetia > JALXBF01 > JBGPMX01 > JBGPMX01. The sequence goes on from JBGPMX010000004.1 coordinate 29,554, forward strand.
GCGCAGCGCGGCGGCAGCGGTCGCCGTCCCGGCGCCTCGAACCATCCGGGTGCTCGTGTGGGACGAGCAGCAGGACGTGCAGGTGAAGAGCGGCGCCTACAAGAACTTCCTGGGCAACGCGGTCGCGGAATTCCTTTCGAAGACGGAAGGGCTCGAGGTCACCAGCGCGAACCTCAACGAGCCGGAGCAGGGGCTGTCGGAGGATCGCATCAAGGCCAACGACGTCTTCGTGTGGTGGGGGCACCAGCGGCACAAGGACGTGAGCGATTCGAAGGTCGAGTCGATCGTGGCCAAGGTCAAAGCGGGCAAGGCGGGTTTCGTCGCCCTGCATTCGGCTCACTACTCCAAGCCGTTCAAGGCCCTGATGGGGACCGACTGCGGGTTCCGCGTCGTGCGGGTCGAGAACAACGGCAAGGGGTCGCCCGAGCACCTCGTGGTGACGAACCCGAACCACCCGATCGCGAAGGGGCTGAAGAACTTCGACGTGCCGCAGACCGAGATCTACGGCGAACCGTTCGAGGTTCCGATGCCGGAGACGATCGTGCTCTATGGGCACTGGGAGTCGGGGCCCAGTTTCCCGTCGTGCGCCGTCTGGACGGTCGGCCCCGAGGGACCGCATAGGTCGGCCAAGGAGCAGCCGGGCGGGCGTGTGGCCTATTTTCGACCGGGGCACGAGACGTTCCCGATCTTCCACCAGAAAGAGGTGCAGCAGGTCGTGAGCAACGCGGTGCTCTGGGCGGCCCCGCGGGCTTGACCCCCGAATCCAGCACGGAGACACCGAGGCACTGAGAAGACGTGGAGATCGACCAAAGCAAGAATCCAGAAGAGGGATTCACCGCAGAGCCGCAAAGCACGCAGAGAGAAACCAAGAATCGAAGCGGACAGCAGAGGTCACCACGGAGACACGGCGGAGACTCTGGACTCTCGACCCTTCTCTTCTCGGTGCCTCCGTGGTGACTTTCAGTAGCTTCCGAGCAGCTCCCGAACTTTCTCGTCGGGGGCAGGGGCGTAGGCGAGTGGCTCGAGCGAGTAGCTGGCGCGGCCCTGGGAGACGCTGCGCACGGCCGAGGCGTAGCCGAACATGCGGTCCAGTGCCACGCGGGCCTCGACGACGCGCAGCTTGCCGCGTTGGAACGTGTTCGTGATCTCGGCGCGCCGCGCGTTCAGGTCGCCCAGCACCTCGCCCAGGTACTCTTCGGGCACCACCACCTCCAGGCGCATGATCGGTTCCAGCAGCACCACGCCCGCCGCGTGGATGGCCTTGGCGAGGGCGTCGGCGGCGGCCGCGCGGAACGCCGGCTCGGTGCTTTCCCCCTCGCGGTAGTCGGCGTCCAGCACGGTGGCCTGCACGTCGATGAGCGGATAACCCAGCGTCCCACCCGAACGCGCCTCGTCGCGCAGCGCCGATTCGATGACCGGCACGAGCGGCGCGGGCACCTTGCTCGTCTTCAGCCGGTTCTGGATCGTGACCGACTGCTCCCCCTTGTACGGCTCGACTTCGATCTCCACGCGGGCGTAGAGCGACTGCGCCCCGGCCTGGTGAATGAACTCGCCCCAGGCCCTTGCCGCGCGGCGCACGGTCTCGCGGTACGTGACGCGCGGCTTGCCGACCTTCGCTTTGAGCCGGAAGTCGTTGAGCATCCGGTTGCGCAGCACCTCGAGGTGCAGCTCTCCCATGCCGCTCATGATCGTTTGGCCGGTCTCCTCGTCATAGCGCGACTCGAACGTCGGGTCTTCCCGAGCCAACAGCCCCAGGACCTCCCCCAGCTTGTTTCTGTCGGCCGCGGAGACCGGTTCTACCGAGACGCTGAGGACGGTCTCGGGGAACTCGATGCGCTCGAGCAGGATGGGGTGCCGTGTATCGCACAGCGTGTCGCCGGTGACCGACTCCTTGAGGCCGACCACGCCGACGATGTCGCCGGCCGACGCCTCGTCGAGCCGCTCGCGTTCGCCGGCGCGGATGCGCCAGAGCCGGCTGACGATCTCCTTGGCGTCGCTGCGCGGGTTGACCACGCGCGTGCCTGCCTCGAGCTCGCCGGAATAGATCCGCACGAAGGCCAGGTCGCCGTGCGCGTCGCTCTGGATCTTGAACACCAGGGCGCAGAACGGCTCCTTGGGATCCGGTGACCGCTTCTCCTTCTTATCCTTCTTCTTGGGGTTCGTCCCCTCGACCGGGAGGACGTCGAGCGGGCTGGGCAGGTAGTCGCCGACGCCGTCGAGCAGGCGCTGGACGCCGATGTACTTGAACGCCGAGCCGCAGAAGACGGGGGTGACGCCGCGGTGCAGGCACGCCTCGCGCAGCACCTCGCGAATGAGCTCCTCGGGCACCGGCCGCCCCTCGAGGTACGCCGTGGTGAGCCGGTCGTCGAACTGGGTGAGTACGTCGAACATCTGCTCGCGCCAGCGCGTCGCTTCCGCGCGGAGCTCGTCCGGCACCGCCCGCTCCTCGACGTTCGCCCCGAGCGACTCCGAATCGAAGAAGAACGCGCGGTCGCGCACGAGATCGATCACGCCCTGGAAGGTGGCGCCGGAGCCCAGGGGGATCTGGACGGCGACGGGGTTGGCGTCGAGCCGTTCGCGGATCTGATCGACGACGGCGCGGAAGTCGGCGCCGACCCGGTCCATTTTGTTCACGAAGGCGAGCCGGGGCACGCGGTACTTATCCGCCTGGCGCCAGACCGTCTCGGACTGGGCCTCCACCCCCTCCACGCCGCTGAAGACGACGACGCCTCCGTCGAGCACGCGCAGGCTACGCTCGACCTCGGCCGTGAAGTCCACGTGGCCGGGCGTATCGATGAGGTTGATCGTGTAGTCGTTCCATTGGCAGGTGACGGCGGCCGACGTGATGGTGATACCCCGCTCCTGCTCCTCGGGCAGGTAGTCGGTGACGGTGGTGCCGTCGTCCACGTCCCCCATCTTGTGGGTCGAGCGGGTGTAGAAGAGGATTCGCTCGGTGAGCGTGGTCTTGCCCGCATCGATGTGGGCAATGATCCCGATATTGCGCAGAGTGTCGAGACCCCGTTTTCCGGAGTGTGGTTGTGAAGCCATGGTGATAATTAACAATAAACAAGACGACGGGCAAAGAAAAGCTCTCTGGGAGCTTCAGGCCAGTCCCACAGCGCCTCCCGCCCAGGCTCGAGAACAAGAC